>JAGGWI010000204.1 GCA_021157505.1 Desulfuromusa sp.
GGAAGAGGCCATCGAGTTTCTCAAGTTGGGTACTGTGGCTATCGGGGCCACAAGCGCCGGTCATATTGCCGGGTATTATCCGGATGTCCAATTCCTGCAGTTGCCCTATCTTTTTAAAAGTAAGGAACACTATAAAGTCGCACGGCGTTCAGGAGTAGTAAACGAGATTCTGAGGGAAATCAGTGAAGCTACCGGATTAATAGCATTGGGTATCTACTCGGATTGCAATGGTTTTGCCATAGCCAGTACGACACCCATTACCAAAATAGAGGATGCAAAGGGCGTAAAACTGAGATGTATGCAGAATCCGCTGTTTGTAGATATCTATAAAGATTTCGGTTTTACTGTGACCCCGACAGATTGGGGTGAGTTATACACTTCTTTGCAGACCGGCCTGGTTAATGCCAACGATCTTGGTGTTTACTGCAACTATATTTTCAAGATGAAGGAAGTTGTTAGTAATTATGCCATTTTGAATCAAATGTGGACCCAGAAAATCCTTTTTATCTCTCCCAAAACATGGAATAAGTTAGATGACAATCAGCAAAATATTGTTCGAGATGCTGCTGAAAGCGCCATTGAACTAGCGGATGCCTGGCAATATGTACGAGAACAAGAATTCATTGAAAAGGCTAAAAAGGACGGTGCAACTATAACCTATCCTGACCTCGCCCCCTTTAAAAAGGCTGCTGAGAAAGTCTACAGCAAGTGGTTCAAGAAGAACCCTCGTTGGGAAGCATGGTACAAGGAAATCCAATTTCTCAATCCTGAAGAGAGCTTGCCAGCAGCATATCACGGCAAAAGAGATTAAGTTGATTCATTATGTGGCTTTTTAAAATATGGTAAATTTTCTGTTTGCTGTAATTTAGTCGCAGGGCTTTGGTTGCCCCCCTCGGTCGGTGGAATCTGGTTGTAGTAGTGTGAGATTCGCTTTTTTCAATAAAAAACACCGCCGGGGTGTTGCCTGTACCGCTTGCGATATAAGCCTCAAATAGATAAATGGTTTGTCGGGTATAACCGGCACAGAAAAATTAAACTGGTAGCATTTGACCGGGAACCCGGCACCCTGTTTGATTAGATATCAGGTGCCCTTGCGGAGACTATCAAAAAGCACTATTAGATAAAACCTGATAAGGAGAAGTTGTTATGGACTATGACGAAAAAGACAGGAGGTATGGAGCAACTTTTGATCGTTTTCTTGAGAAGATCAAAACAGTCAGCAATACTGTTTTGGTATTACTACTGCTAGGTTTGACTTTACTATTGGGTGTCAGCATTGTTATGAGATTTTTCCTGGGCCAGCCAATTTCTTGGTCGAATGCCGTTGCAAGATATATGTACATATATATCGTGATGATAGGGACTGCTATTTCCTATATGTTGGATGGACATGCATCCATTGAGTCTTTTCATAATATAATGCCCAAGCGCGTCAGGCTAACATTTGATTTAGTACACTACATTTTAATGATGGGGCTTTCCGCCATGCTTGTTGTTAAAGGGACAAAGTATGCGATCGGCATGTGGAACGTGCATTCCCCTGTTTTATCATTCTTTTCAATGGGGATCGTCTATCTCGCGGTACCGATATGCTTCATGATAATCTTTTTATATCTTTTGAGAAAAACAATTGGATTGCCTGATGAGTATCGTAGTTAACAGATTGTCCTCTACTGAAGGTTTTGTTTATTGAACTTTGCTACAGCCGTGAATTCTATTTGTAATTTTTAATTATGCGAGAATAATAATGACATATATTATACTTATGTTGATCTGTTTTATCCTGCTAATGCTGGTCAGAATACCCATACCATTTGCTTTGCTTGCTTCTACACTAGTTTACTTTGTGGGAGTAGACCTGCCCTTCGATATCGTTGTTATACGAATAATCAGGTCATTTGATTCGTTTATTTTATTAGCGATTCCGTTTTTCGTTCTTGCTGGAAAAATTATGTCCAGGGCAAATATCAGCGACCGGTTGATTAGTATCGCTGATCTGATGGTGGGAAGGGTAAAGGGTGGTCTGGCCTATGTAAACATCGTGGTAAGTATGTTTTTTGGCGGGATTACAGGAACTGCTATCTCCGATACAACCGCAATAGGATCTATTATGATTCCGACGATGGTGAAAGAAGGTTACACCAAGCGGTTCAGTGCCGCTGTAACCGCTGCATCATCGACCATGGGACCAATTATCCCTCCGAGCCTGATGTTTATCATCTACGGTTCAATCGCTCAAGTTTCCATTCGAGATTTATTCTTGGCAGGCGCCTTGCCTGGTTTACTTGTGGGGCTATCACAGATGGGCGCTGTGAAAATTATCGGACTAAAAGCAAATTTTCCCAAGAGAAACCGAAAAATTCCCTTTATGGAAGGTGTGAATACGGTTAAGAACGGTATTCCGGCTTTAGTTTTACCAGTATTGATCTTGGGTAGTATCCTTCTTGGAATAGCCAGCCCAACCGAAGCAGCTGTTATCGCAGTCTTTTACGCAACGTTTATCGCTCTGTTCGTTTATCGAACGGTGAAACCGAGGGATCTTGTTGAAGTCGTCAAAGATTCGGCCATTGAAACCGGAAGTGTCTCTATTATCATTGCTGCTGCGGCATTATTTGGCTGGGTTTTGTCAAATGAGCAGGTTCCCCAGTATTTTGCACAGTTTTTGGTAGATAATGTTGATAGTAAGATTATGATATTACTACTCATAAATATCATGCTCTTCATCATGGGAATGTTCATGGACGCTATTCCTGCAATTATGATTGTAACACCAGTTTTCCTGCCTTTATTTAAGGTGCTGGAGATCGATCCTCTTCATGCTGGAATATTTATGAGTATTAACCTGATCACAGGCCTAGCTACACCGCCGGTGGGATGTTGCTTGTTCGCTGCATCTATCATTTCTAATGAATCCATGGAGAAAATCAGTATCGCAATACTACCATTTCTGGCTGCAAATATTGTTGTTGTCCTCTTGGTTACTTATGTCCCGTTTATTTCAACTTTCATTCCCTCACTGTTCCCGTAGGGAGAGATTTTGTTAACTTTATTCAACTGTTTTTTAATCAGTTGAGGAGATTGCTATGCTGGATGGAGTTGAAAAGTAATGGGGCTTTATGAAGTAAGGACAGGGGCAGAATCGTATGGGCATGAGATTGGGATTTTGTTGGTCGACTGTTCTACCCCTTTTATTCCAGGGGATGTGGGTAACGCCAGTACTTATTCCTACCCTGTTTTGTACCATACTGTTCAGGGCTGCTCCTTGGAACGACTCATTAATCTAGGGGATGAAACTCTTACGGATACAGTTGTTGAGGCAGCAAAGTTCCTTGAGCAACGAGGGGTTAAAGGGATCACCAGCGATTGCGGTTTTATGATTCGCTTTCAGGAAGCCGTGGCAAAAGCGGTTAAAGTACCAGTATTTCTATCTGCTATGACTCAACTACCAATGGTCGGAGCAACTCTTGGGTGGTCGCGCCCGGTAGGGATCATCACCGCCAACGCGAAAAGAATGACCCCGGAACTTCTCACTATTGCAGCTGCAGGATCAGCTGTGAAATTTGTTGTTGCCGGGCTGGAGGACAAACCAGCATTCCGTGCTCCTATTCTAGATGAAGTGGGACCCCTGGATCCGCAAAAAATTGAAAGTGAAATTATGGAGACCGCTATTGAACTGCAGATAAAAAATCCTGAAATCGGTGCTATTCTCCTGGAATGTTCAAATATGCCCCCTTACGCCCATGCTGTGCAGCAAGCGACAGGACTACCTGTCTTTGATTTTACGACCATGATTAATTACATGGTTGCAGGTAATCACAGAAAAAAATTCGACGGCATTTTTTAACTATGAATAACGAATATGAAGATGGTTCTCTCAACAACAAACGACACGAAATCAGACGGTTTTCACTGCCGAGGGGTTCTATGAAATTTTCAAAATCTGAAGCTTACAAACACCTTAGACATCGAATCATCACCCAGAACCTTTTACCAGGTCAGGTGTTGAACGAAAAGGAACAGATGGGTCGTTACAACATCGGTCGAACTCCGATGCGTGAAATCCTTCTGGAACTGAGGAAAGATGGTTTGGTGAAAAGTGTCCCACGAGCAGGAACATTTGTAGCGCCTCTTGAATTGCGTGAATTCCAACACGTCATTGAGATCAGAACAAATCTGGAGGGATTAGTTGGACAATTAGCAGCAGAGAGAATCACTGAGGAACAATTGTGTCGCCTCAGAAAGATTATGCAAGCCGTTGATGACTGTTCCAGTACCGGGAAAAAACGTTCAGATGAGCTTTTTCAGTTTGAGTCTGATTTCCATGAGGCAACTTATGAAGCAACATTCAACCCACAGTTGTCCGAAATGCTTCAGAAACTCCACGGGGTATGTGCTCGCTTTTGGTATTACCTGGTTTTCGGCGAAAAAGAAATTCTGGCGCAAATTGACGATCAACGGCAAATGTTAGCAGCTTTGGAAGTGAGAGATGTTGATTTAACCAAGTCAATCATGGAAAAACACATTCTAACATTCAGTAACCAAGTTAAAGAAAATATCTTAGGAATGCAGCACTCAGCTTGAGTGTCGTAATTGCAAAATACAAATATCCTTTTCTTAGCATTTAAAATAGTTGGGACAGAATACTTGAGTAACGTTCCATATCTAATCTATTGAAGAGGCTGAAACTAAAAATTTAAGGAGCGATAACGATGAATAAAAAAGTTGCAATTTTAGGTGGTGGCCACGGCGCTCATGGAATGGCAGTCGATTTAATTTCGCGTGGATTTACTGTAAATCTATTTGAGATGCCAGAATTCCGCCAGAATATCGAACAATTGTTTAGCAGCAAGACCATCGAGTCGAGTGGTGTGGTGGAGGGGCGTTTTGAACTAAATCTGGTGACCAGTGATATCGATCAAGCTATAGCCGGAGTTAAGTACATCCTGATCGTCACTCCTGCTTTCGCCCACGAAGGCTACGCCAGACTGCTCAAAGGAAGGGTCAGCAGTGATCAGGTTGTCGTCCTTTATCCTGGAGCTTTTGCGGCCTTACTGTTCAAGGGTATTTTTGCAAAAGAACCCTGTCCGGTTATCGCTGAAGCAAATAACCTCCCCTATGACACCCGGATCACGGCACCTTGTAAAATTTCTATGTTTGGGCTGAATCCCATAAATATCGCTTTTATGCCGGCAGACAAAGGGCCGGAACTGATAGATGAGATGCGTACCATTCACTCCTTTGTTCGAGTTTACGATGATGTCCTTGAGGCTGGGCTCAGCATTGTTAATCCGGGTGTTCATACGGGTCCCTGCCTGACGAGCATCAGCGCTATCGAAAATTGGCCCAAACGTAGT
Organism: Desulfuromusa sp.; assembly: GCA_021157505.1. Lineage (GTDB taxonomy): Bacteria > Desulfobacterota > Desulfuromonadia > Desulfuromonadales > Geopsychrobacteraceae > Desulfuromusa. The sequence continues at coordinate 5,355 of JAGGWI010000204.1, forward strand.
TTTTTTCTTTACGAGCACGGGGTCACCCCGGGTGCGATGAAAATCAACCGTGCTATCGATCATGAACGCAAGGCTGTGGGCGAAAAGTTTGGCTACCATTTGACCCCGACAGAAGATTTCAGCGGGCTGAAAGAAGGTTACAGCTGGCAGGATCTCTACATGGCTATCCATGGCAACATTTCGCTGACCCCTATTTCTGGGCCTCACGAAATCAATAGTCGTTATTTCACCGAAGACTGTCCGTTTGGGCTGGTCCCCTGGAGCGCCCTGGGAAAACTCGTCGGTGTTGAAACTCCAACCATCGACTCTGCAGTGAATATTTACAATCAGGTACATGAATGTAATTGGTGGGAAAAAGGTCGTAATACAAAAAATCTGGGTTTAAAGGAGATGACTGTCGAGCAGATCAAGGCTTATGTGAAGACTGGCAGAAAATAGACAAATGCAAATCTCGTGGATATTTCACAAGCGATCTACAACTCCGGTGTGATTGATGCCGGAGGGGGTTTCCATGACCATGTCAAAGCACTGTCCAAGGTGGTGGACTATGTTTTGACCAACGGAGCTGAGTGCAAGCCGCTACTCCTCAAGGATATAGAGTTGATACCTCACCGAGCCATCGAAACGCTGGAAGATCTGTAGTTTCTTCGTCCCTGCATTCATGCAGGGACGAAATTTATCACTGGAACAATTCTTTCTGTCTGAAAATATTCAGGCCTGTTCTAGGAGGTCGTTTTCTTGAAAAAGCTTGCTAACTTAATAGAATAGCGTTATAAGGAAAGAGTTGATCACACAACGGGGTGTGATCCAAGGCGGTGAATGCTTGCATAGAAGATAAAAATTCTTGCAGGCATTTTTTTGTGGAGCTAACAGTGTCCGAAGAAAAACAACGCGTGATTCAAGAGTATGTGCCCGGTAAGCAATTGACATTGGCACATCTTATTGCGAATCCACAAAAATCCATCTGTCAGAGTCTTGGTCTGGATGAGGATACGACTGGTGCTATCGGCATATTAACGATTACTCCTGGTGAGGCGGCTATTATTGCTGCCGATGTCGCGACTAAAGCCGCAGATGTGGAGATTGGTTTTCTCGACCGGTTTGGCGGTGCCGTTGTTATTGTTGGTGATGTCGCCAGCGTGGAATCATCAATCAATAGTGTCCTTGACGTTTTTGAGACGGTTTTACATTTTGCCATAACTGAAATCACTCGTTCATGACGAGGCGCTGATGAAAAAGATTCTACTCATTGGAAAAACGGGAAGTGGCAAAACATCCTTGATCCAGAGCCTTCAAGACCAGAAACTTATCTACAAGAAAACCCAGGCCATCACCTTCAGTGGGATATTTGTAGATTCCCCGGGCGAGTTCTTAGAGAACAGGCGCCTTTATCCAGCCCTGATGACCTCATCGGTTGGCTGCAATATTGTTGCTTTGGTGCAGGATGCAACGGTTATAAATAGTGTTTTTCCACCTGAATTTTCATCCATGTTCAAAAAGAAGATTATTGGCATAATCACCAAAGTGGATAAGGAATCAAGCAATCCTGAAAGAGCTGAAAAGTTTCTCCGGCGAGCCGGGGCTGAGAAAATAATCAGAACAAGTGCAACAGACAAAACCGGGCTTGAACTGCTGAGACTATCCCTTACTTAGGAAATATTGATGTCATATAAGATTGTCATAGCTGATGATGAACCCATTACTCGTCTCAATATGTATGAAATATTGGTTGGTGCTGGCTATGATGTTGTTGGTGAAGCCGGAGATGGATTTGATGCTTTGGATCTCTGCCGGGAACATCATCCTGACCTGGCATTGCTCGACATCAAGATGCCGCTTATTGATGGCTTGAAGGCAGCACAACTGATCAAAGATGAAAAGCTGGCCGGAAGCGTCCTGTTACTGAC
>JAGGWI010000244.1 GCA_021157505.1 Desulfuromusa sp.
ATTCCCCAAGGGTTCCCTGGACCAGCGGAATTTTAAATTCACTGGCCAGTTCCTGATAGAGTGGAACATCATGAAACCCCAGACCCAGCTGGGGAACTGCGATCATAATAACTTCAATCTTCCGTTTTTTAGCGGCCTCATACATCCCCTGTAAATTGGCTCGTAGTTTACCCCGATCCAGCTTGCGCAGGATATCGTTGCCACCGTGACAAATAATCAACAATGCCGGTTCAACTTGATCCAACAGACCGGGTAAGCGGATGAGCCCCTCCGCACTGACCTCTCCAGGGATGCCAGCATTGACCACTTTACGACTCAAAAAACGATTTAAATGGGCAGGATAACTTAGATTGGGTTGGGCTCCGACGCCCGAAGTCAAACTGTCACCAAAAGCAAGAAGAACATCATTCGGCCGCAAAACCGTCAGTCCTTGGTCACCATTATCGCAGGAAGATAATAACAGCAGCAGTAACAGGGGAAAAATTATTTTTTTCAATATTTTCATCTACTTCCTCATATTATGAATAATGCTCTATAAAAAACTGTCCGACCTCAGTAAAAACCTCATCACTATGGCCACGAACCACCCGGGCAGGGGGGAGTGAGCGAAGAAACATCCGCCCGTAACCTCTTTTTACCACACGTGTATCCAATATCAAAACCACACCACGATCATTACGATGGCGAATCAGCCGACCAAACCCCTGTTTGAAACGGATCACCGCCTGCGGCACAGTATATTCCATAAACGGATCACCACCACGCTGTTCTATCGCCTCGGATCGGGCTTCCAGAACCGGTTCCGTTGGCACTCTGAACGGCAGCCTGGCAATAATCACCTGCTCCAGCGACCGCCCCGGGACATCAACCCCTTCCCAGAATGAATCGGTACCAAATAAAATACTGCTTTCGTCTTCGGCAAAACGTTTCAGCAGCTGATGGCGATTTTCCTCCCCTTGGCGCAAGCAACGTAACTGTTGCGCTTCAAGGATCGGCGACAACTCCTCATGCACTTGCCGCAATAGCGCGTAGGAGGTAAAGAGGACAAAACTGCGACCCTGACTGCAAAGAAGTGCTTTTTCTACCGCATCCCGAACCGCCTCGGCAAATCCAGGTCGACCCGGTTCCGGCAGATCAGTCGGAATCGCAACCAGTGCCTGTTGTTCGTAATCGAAGGGGGAATCGAGCATCAACTCAACCAATCGATGAGGCTCCACTCGGTCCAGACCAACCCGCGAATGGAAGTAGCCGAAAGCTCCCGCTACGGTCAAGGTTGCGCTGGTCATAATCAAGCTGCGAAAGCGTTGATAAAGTGCCTTGTTGAGACTTTCAGCCACTTCAAGAGGGGCCTGACAGAGGCTGGTAATCAACCCTTTTTGCCGGCCGATCCTTCCTTCTCGGATTTCAACCCAGACACAGCTGTTGTTTGCCACCGCCTGAAAAGAGGCCAGATCGGCAGCCAGGCCCTCCAGCCGCCCGGCGATACCATGCAAATCAACCAGTGCCGGATTAACTTTATTAGCCACAACGTCCGGTAAAACCTCTGCCATCCGCAACAATCCGGAAATCCCCTGCGCTAAGTCAAAACAGCCAACCCTTAAACCCTCAACCCGCTTGGATAGTTTTTTCCAGGCCGGTGTCTGCATAAATTCGGGGAGAATTCGATGCTTCAAGTAAAATTTTGAACTGATTTGCTTACCGAGAAATTCCGGCAGCTCTTCGGCAATAGCCTGCATTTCATCCAGAACCAGATCAAGCAACTGTTGCCGCTTGATCAATAACGCTTCAATCTCTCCATGCAAGGTTCGATATAATTCATCCAGAGAATCGGGCAATTCCTGTGACAATTGGTCAAGAAAACGGGGCAGCAACCCCTGGTTCAGTTTACGCGGATGCCGTAACCGGTTCAGAACCCGGGAAAAAGTAAACCGGGTCAGTTGTGAAGAAAAATAACTGGTGGCAACATCTTCAAGATGATGTGCTTCATCCAGAATCACCCGATCAAATGGGGGTAAAACCGCCGTTGCGGAATAATTATCGGTCTCCTGGCGCAGAGCCAGATCAGCAAGGAGCAAGGCATGATTGACCACCAGCAGATCGGCGCGTGCAGCCTGCCGGCGGGCTTTGTGGAAAAAACAGCGGCGATAATATTGACAGCGCACCCGAGCACACTGATCCGCTTCACAACAAACTTCCTCCCAGGCCTGATAACTGGGGATAAAAGCAAGATCTTCCTTTGAGCCATCTCCGGTGGTTTCAGCCCATTGGATAATCTGTTGCAGTTCTTCAACCTGCTTCTGATCAAACAGTCCCAATTCGCGGCCGGCGGTTTCACCCCGACGGAGACAGAAATAATTGCTGCGTCCCTTAACCAGAACCGCATAAAATTCAATTCCGGTCGCCCTTTGGAGAAAGGGTAAATCTTTACGAATCAACTGTTCCTGTAAGTTGATTGTCCGCGTTGAAATAACCACCCGTTCCTGATTGGTGCGTGCCCAGAGAAGAGCCGGGACCAGATAAGCCAGGCTTTTCCCGATACCGGTCCCCGCCTCAACCACAGCCAGTTGGTCCTTGTTAAAGGCATCAGCAACCGCAAATGACATGCGTAACTGTTCTGGACGATCTTCATAATCGGGGAGTTTTTTGGCAATCACACCATCTGTTCCCAGCAATTCAGCAATTTTCTCCAGATCAATTTTTTGGTTATCTTTTTCAGCAAACGCCTCAACAACCCGATACAAATCATCCACAGCGTTATTGATAATATAGAACCCAACCCCTAAAGAACCAAACTGGGAAGCGACCTCAATATCTGCACCAGACGGCTGCAAATTGCCGCCCGGGTGATTATGCAGAACCACATCGCCATAGCTGCAAGTCTGTAAAATCGCCGGAACAGCATTCTCTGAACCACGCGCCAACACCTCAACCTGAACGATCCGCCGGTCAGCATCGGTTTGCCCAAGGACAAATATCTCATTGGCACCCGCCTCTTTGATGGCATAGCGAAGCTGGTCAATACTATCTGGAGAAATGAACTTCAACATGGTTGATAATCTCGCAAAAGAAATGAATTCGATGGCTGGGGATTATAGAGGAACGGGGAGTGGAATGGGAAGAATAAAGGGGTAATCAAGAGATTGAAACATCAATAGCCTAAAGTCCAACAGCCTCCTAGTACTCTGTACATCCAAAACCTTCGCATCTTGCTTGTTCTTTTGAGCGTCAACTGCGTTGTGACTTCCGCTGTATAGCTCTGCCTATGCAGCGAAAATAAGACCTTGTTAACCCGCAAAATTCCAGCGCAATATTGCGATAGTTTAAGATATACAGAGCACTAGCGCCGATTTTTGTCATGTTACCACTTCAAACCAGCATTTTTTGCACTCACCCAGTTCAGTTTAGAAACTGTGAATCCTATAACTACCTGATTCTGCGGCAACACAGAAACAAGTTCAATGTCGGAACGAAATTTGCTTACACTAATGGTTTAGGATTTCGACTTGGAGGTTAGGTATGCAGACGTTACGCTGGGGATTGCTTTTAG
>JAGGWI010000094.1 GCA_021157505.1 Desulfuromusa sp.
ACTCTGGTTGATGGGCAGAAACCCCAAGCACTGTTGATTGGCTGTTGTGATTCCAGAGTTGACCCGGCGGTGTTATTGGATTGTGACCTTGGTGATCTGTTCATTCTGCGAAATATTGCTAACCTTGTCCCCCCATACTTGAAGAGTAATGAGTATCACGGTGTCAGTTCATCACTTGAATATGCGGTTTGTCACCTGGAAGTCTCGGATATTATCATCCTTGGACATTCAGAATGTGGTGGTATTGAGGCCCTGATGGAATCGGCCAACACCGGAGAAGCCGGAGAATTTATCGGCAGATGGGTCAATATTGCAGCATCGGCACGTGACAAGGTCTTACAGGAGTTACCGGAAGAGTCTCAGGAAAAGCAGACCCGGGCCTGTGAAAAAGAAGCAATTCTTGTCTCATTGAAAAATCTGATGACCTTCCCATGGCTCAAAGACAGGGTCTCTAAAGGGCAATTGAGCTTACATGGTTGGTACTATAATATTGGCACTGGACAACTGAGATACTATAACCAGCTAAGTGGAGAGTTTGAGATTCTGGTTGGACGTTACTCTCCCAAGGAGAAAAAGGGAAAAGAGAATTCAGCGTAACCCCTCCCCTGACAATAAAGGAGCATCCCATGCCGATTGCCCCACCTGCTGAAAATTTACTCGATCAAACCCCAATGGACTTGATGGAGCTCTACGGGCGGATGCGTGGCTTAACCGATCAGGCTGGTTTTACAGGGACACTTCCGGCCATTTGGCAGTGTTCGGATGAAAGCCAATCGATCAAAAAAGCTCTGTTTGGGTATGTCAATAATTGTCCCACTTTTAACTTGGGAAGAGTTGGATCTTTGCTCGATCCAAGCCGCTTGGCAACGGCCGCTCATCATGGGAAAGATTTTGTCATTCTGGGGGGCAGCCATATTGGCGCAGAAGAGTCTGACGGCATCGGTTATATTGAAAGAGTTCATGGTCAACATGCTCCATGCTGTGGGATGTTAGCACGGGTTCTGAACGATTATTTGCGGGTTTACCGGCGTGCAGCACAGTTAATCAAAATTTTTCGGGAAGAAAATATCATCAAGGTCGAGGTTCCCTATAAATATTTATTTAAGAAACTGACAACTGAAACAGTCCGCATCCAAATTAAACTGAACTGTTTAGTTGAAGGGGAAGCTCTGGGGGAAGGAACCCTGGGAAAAATTTATCGATTACACTCCAGTATTGTTAATAACCAGCCAGAATTACTAAAATTAGAAGAAAATCCGCAACCTATCGGAAACTTGCTAAAGCCAGAACTGTTTTCATTCAAGAAAATATTAAATCAGGAAAGTCACGAGCCAAAAACCATGATTGAGGTTTCAGTTTTTGACTTTTTACCCGAAATAGTTGCCTCACCCTTCCCCCATCGACGCTTGTGTAATATCAACACCTGGCGTCAATTCCACCGGATTGCCTCCTTCATTACCGATGATTTTGATGGGAGTGATAGCAACATTTTTGTCCTTGCGGGGTTAACAATAGACCATACACTTCGCCATAACACCTTCATTCCACAGTTTGGTTTCTGGATGAAACATGGACAAGCCTTAGAAGCAAGATACTTTGGCCCTAAAGAAATCTATGATTTTCTGGCGGAACAGCAAATTTACAAGCCACCGGTTACTTTTCTGGAGTATGCAGGTTTATAACGGAGAGGACTGATCTTCCAACAGCATAATTCTATTGAAGTTCAACAATTTTACCCCGTTTGATCTGTAACAGGTAGAGCTGTTTAATTGCTTCCCCGTACAAATCAAAGCCGGTAGTCCCGGTCACACCAAGATAATTATTCAGATCGTCGAGTTTTCTACGTAGATCATCGCGATTGCCGACTTCGGGGTCGTTGATTATTTGCAATAACAGCGTCGCAATATCAAACCCTTGGGCGCTTAGAATCGTTGGTTCTTCCTGATAGGCCTGACGATAAAGATCCATAAAACGTTGAACTTCGGGTTTTTTACTCTCCGGATAGAAGGTGTCGACAAACACCGCATCCTTGAGAAAACGTCCGGCTTTAACGATCAAATCTGGAGAATTCCAACCGTTAATCCCCAGCAGCTTGACATCCTTGATGCCATAAAATACCAACTGCGGAGCAATAACACTGATCCGATCAGCATAATCGGGAATAAACAGGGCATGGAAAGGGGGGAGTGGATATTCCAGTTCTGGAAGTTCCTTGACCTCTACCTCGTCATCCTCAGTTAGCGTTTTTGGAATCTCAACTTCCCGGTCTTCCCAGAGCAATTGCTGAATCTGTTTTCTAAAATCGGTGCTGTCATCGGGGTAACTGACAATATCAATAATTTCACCACCGGCTCTCTGAAGCTCTGCAACAAACATCTCGGTCATTTTTTCACCCAGGCGGTTTTCCGGACGTAAAATTGAAAATGAGATGTTCCCGTCTGCCATGGCATAATTGACCAGCACCTTAACTTGCTGTTCTGCGGTCAGGGTATCACGGAAAATAAAATTGCCAATTTCTGGTAACTCTTCAGTTTGTGCCAAAGTGAGCATTGGCACCATTTCACGCTGGGCGCGCCGCGCCGCATCACCAGCAGTGGCCCCGAGAAGTGGTCCAATCACCGCCATCACTTTATCGTCATCGGTTAAACTGCTGACCAACTGGGCAGAAGTAACTCCTTCAATTGCGGTGTCTCGATAAATAAAGCGGGCTGGAAGACGGGTTTTATTATGTTCCTGTAGAGCCAGCGCCAACCCCTTCTTGACCAGTTCACCATACGAAGCATAGCGCCCACTCAATGGGAGAAGAACACCAATGCTGTCACGGCTGAGCCAACTATCAACACTGGTTCTTTGCAGCAGTTGTTCAGCTTCTTGCCAATAGGGAAACGTTGCTGAAGAGGCAAATAGTTTTTGTAGTTGTTGTTTCGCCAACTCAGGTTGCTGTTGGACCAGAGCCCTGCGAGCCAGCTGCAGTAAGGCATCCTGACCAATTGCAGTTTCCTGCCACATGAAGGCTGCTTCTGCCAGATCAGCATCGCTGATATGACTTTGCAATAACTGATGTGCCTGAGCAAGTATTTCTGCAGGGTTGGGACTGAAAGTAAGTTGTTGTTGCAGGTAAACCAAGGTTAAAAGAAATTGTTGTTTTTCTGTTGAGGCGACGGTCAGGGCCCGATACAACATAGCTTTATCGGTCTGATTCAGAGGTTCATTACCTAGTGGCTGCAGCCGCTTTAATCCTGCCGTGTATTGACCCGTTTCAACCAGGGCATTGCCCAATAGCAGTTCAATCTCAGGACTTTGGAAGATAACCGGAACGCGCTGTAGATAGAGAATTGCATCAGCGTAATTATGCTGCCGGGTAAAAATTCGACCGATCAGGGCAGAAGCCTGTGCTGTTTCAATCGAATCTGGAGATTGTTGAACGAAGCTGCGCAACACGGCAAGAGCCTGATTTAAATCTCCCGCCTGGAACAATTCCTGTCCCTGTTTCAGCTCTACAACTTCAGCTGTAGCAACTGCCGATACAGGACAACACATCAACAGATGCACGAACAGTAGAATCAGGCAATAGGTCCGCTTCATGCGTACTCCATAATTTCTGATGAGAAAAAAACAATATTACCAGAATTCGTGGATAAACGGCAGATAAAATTGAAGATTCAGCCGATTCAGGGACAAGTGTCCCGTTTGGTTAATCGTGACGCATAATTCTGAGTTATTTTGTTTGTTGCCAAGGCATGCCGATGCAGCCCTAGCTTGCGCTAAAGCAAAGAGGCATAACGCAGGTAGCAAGCAAAAGAGCCGGAATTAAAGGATAGGATTAACCAAACGGGACACTAGTCAAACAGCTCTTTGACTTTATCAAAGAAACCCTTTGCCTGAGGATGGATATCCTCACCACTCGCCTTGGCAAAATCTTCCAGCAGCTCACGCTGAAGGGCGTTCATTTTGGTTGGAACTTCAACTTTTAGAACCACCAGCTGGTCGCCACGACGATTACGACCCTGCAGGGCAACAATCCCCTTGCCTGAAAGTTTAAAAACTTTTCCAGTCTGGGTTCCTGCTGGAACCTTAAGGTTGAGTTGTCCTTCCAGAGTCGGGACTTTCAGATCACAACCGAGTGCCGCCTGAACAAAAGAAATCGGGACTTCACAGATCACATCCTGGCCATCACGCTTAAAGATTGAGTGCTCTTCAACGCTGATGACAACATAAAGGTCACCTGGCGGCCCACCCTGAGAGCCGGCATCCCCCTCACTGTTTAACTTCAGACGGATCCCATCTTCTACTCCGGCAGGAACTTTGAGCGCTACGGTCCGTTTACTCTTGACCTGTCCGGTCCCTCGACAGTCAGGGCAAGGATCGGCAATGATTTTCCCCTGGCCATGACAATCGGGACAGGGTCGTGTCATCGTAAAGAAGCCCTGCTGATAACGAACCTGTCCAGCGCCTCGACAGGTCTCGCAGGTTCGTGCTTCGGTTCCCGCACGGGCACCGGAACCGTGGCAGGTTTCGCAAGCTTGTTTGCGGGGCAACTGAAGGTTTTTTTCGGTCCCGAAAGCAGCCTCTTCAAAACTGATGGTCAGATTGTAGCGAAGGTCATCACCCCGTTGCACCCGCTGTCCCCGGCGCGATCCGCCACCACCAAAGATATCACCAAAGATGTCGCCAAAAATATCTTCGAATGGTGCGCCACTAAACCCACCACTGGAGAACCCACCGACGCCATTGACACCGGCATGACCAAATTGATCGTAAGTTGCCCGTTTTTGCGCATCAGAAAGAATGGCATAGGCCTCTGAAAGTTCTTTAAACTTACTCTCTGCTGCGGCATCTCCAGGGTTTTTATCGGGGTGGTACTGAATCGCCAGGCGCCGATAGGATTTTTTGATTTCAGTCCCGCTGGCGTTTTGATTGACTTCCAGGACTTCGTAGTAATCACACTTAGTCAAAATAACTATCCTGATTTAAAAAGAGAGCCGCCAACCGGTTAAAAGGTTGGCGGCTGTTGATCTGAACATTATTTCTTCTCGTCAACGTCCTCAAACTCAGCGTCAACGACATCACCATCAGCGGCATCTGTAGCGCCACTATCGGTTTCTCCAGCAGCAGCTGCCCCACCGTCATCCTGGGACTCTGCATACATCATTTCTGCCAGCTTGTGGGATGCCTGAGCAAGTGCTTCACTTTTTGTCTTGATCTCCTCTGGATCATCACCCTCAATGGCTTTTTTCAGCTCTTCCAATGCTTCTTCAATCTGCCGCTTTGTGGCACTATCGAGTTTTTCACCATGCTCGGTCAGTGATTTTTCTGTCGTGTAAGATAAACCGTCTGCCTGGTTACGAGCTTCGATCAACTCGCGTTTATTTTTATCTTCATCGGCGTGAGTTTCGGCATCCTGAACCATCTTGTTAATCTCTTCGTCGGATAAACCACTTGACGCTGTAATCTGGATTGACTGCACCTTACCAGTACCAAGGTCTTTAGCCGAGACATGGAGAATGCCATTGGCATCAATATCAAAAGTAACTTCGATCTGTGGAACCCCACGTGGTGCCGGGGGAAGACCAACTAACTCAAAGTTACCGATGGTTTTATTGTCCGTCGACATTTCACGTTCACCCTGCAGAACATGAACCGAAACAGCCGGTTGATTATCTGCAGCAGTAGAGAAAACCTGACTTTTTTTACAAGGAACTGTGGTATTTTTCTCAATCAGCTTGGTCATGACACCACCGAGAGTTTCAATTCCCAGTGACAATGGAGTCACGTCGAGCAATAGAACATCTTTAACCTCACCGGTCAGAACTCCCCCCTGGATGGCGGCACCGACAGCAACAACCTCATCGGGATTAACCCCTTTACTCGGATTTTTGCCAAAGATCTCCTTAACCCGCTCCTGAACAGCAGGCATCCGGGTCATGCCACCAACCAGAACAACTTCTGTAATCTCATTGGCTGCAAGTCCGGCATCCTTGAGCGCTGTTTGACAAGGTTCGGTCAACTTGGCAATCAATTCACTACAGATACTTTCCAGCTTGGAGCGAGACAGTTTGATATTCAGGTGTTTTGGTCCTGACTGATCAGCGGTAATAAATGGCAGGTTAATATCGGTTTCCATCGATGTAGAGAGCTCACACTTAGCTTTTTCTGCAGCCTCTTTCAACCGCTGTAGCGCCATTTTATCGCCACGCAGATCAATCCCCTGATCTTTTTTGAACTCATCAGCAACATAATCGATGATCTTCTGGTCAAAATCTTCACCACCGAGGAAAGTATCACCATTGGTCGATTTAACCTCAAAAACACCATCGCCGAGATCAAGGATAGAGACGTCGAACGTACCGCCACCCAGGTCAAAAACAGCAATGGTCATTTCCTGTTTTTTATCCAGACCGTATGCCAGAGATGCAGCGGTTGGCTCGTTGATAATACGTAAAACGTTCAGTCCGGAAATTTTACCAGCATCCTTGGTAGCCTGCCGTTGCGAATCATTAAAGTATGCTGGCACGGTGATGACTGCGTCGGTCACTTTTTCACCAAGATAATCTTCAGCAGTCTGCTTCATTTTTTGCAGTACCATAGCTGAAATTTCCGGTGAACTATATCTTTTGCCCCGAGCTTCAACCCAGGCATCACCATTATCAGCCTCAATAATTTTGAAGGGACTGATTTTCATATCCTTCTGCACGGCTTCAGAATCAAATTTACGCCCGATCAGTCGCTTAATAGCAAAGAGTGTATTTTCAGGGTTTGTGACCGCTTGACGTTTTGCCTGCTGGCCAACCAACCGCTCACCACCTTCAGTAAATGCGATAACCGACGGGGTTGTCCGTGAGCCTTCTGAGTTAGCAATAACAACTGGCTCCCCCCCTTCCATAATAGCAACACAAGAGTTTGTCGTTCCTAGATCTATTCCAATTACCTTACCCATAATTTTATATCCTCCTTAGAGATTTTGTCAGAGTTATTCTTTGTCTGCTTCTTCCGATACATCTATATTTTCAGTTTTTACCGCTATCGGAGCCTTTGCCAACATAACAAAAGCCGGCCGCAGTAATCGTTTATTGAGTTGATATCCCTTTTGCATTTGTTGAACCACGGTATTGACCGGATGCTCTGCTGATTCCATCTGCCCCATTGCTTGATGATAAGCAGGATCAAACGGCTGTCCAACCGCATCTACAGACTCCACCCCAAACTTACTCAGCAATTGACCAAACTGGGTCAGAGTCATCTGCACCCCTTCAAACAGACCATCGTCGCTTTCAGTCTGCTCAGCATGTTCAACTGCCCGCTCCAGATTGTCGATAACCGGCAGGATTTCACGCAGAATATTCTCATTGGCATACTTGGCCAACTCTTCTTTATCTCTCTGGGTCCGCTTACGCAAGTTCTCCATTTCAGCCAAAGTTCTCAGGTATTGCTCCTGATGTGCCTTGGTCTCATCCAGAGCCTGCGTTAATTTATCCTGCAATGTCTCGGCTTCATCTTCCACTGCTACGACTTCAGGCTCAACAGCTTCCGGTTCATGCTCCAAATCTTCGTTTTTTGTCACCCTCTATACTCCTTGGTTGATATCAATTCTGCTCTATTTCCCGATCAAGAACCCGACTGACAAGTTGGGCCGTAAAATCAACGATCGGGACAACTTGTGAATAATTCATCCGAATCGGGCCAATGACCCCCAGGGTGCCAACAGCCCCTTTTTGGTTAGAAAAGTTCGAAGTAATCAAACTACAACCGTCCAGATCTATCTGGCTACTTTCACTGCCGATGAATATCTGTACCCCTTGCGCTGAATGTCCTCGATCCAATAGCTCGATGAGAAGTTTTTTACTCTCAAAAGCATGAACCAGTCGCTTCATCTGCTCCGGGGTGGAAAATTCTGGTTGCTCAAGCATCAGCGACGCACCGGAAACATAAAGTTGATCTTCGATCCCATCCTGCAATGCGGCACAAGAAAGCTTTAAAGCCTGCTTTTTTAACTTATCATAGTGAATACGATCTTCTTGTAACTCTCGATTCAGTTTACTGCGAACTTCTTGAATAGACAGACCATTCAGTTCACTGTTCAGATAATTTCCGATTTGCTCAAGGTCACTCACGGTCAGTGAAGGATCAGCCTCAATAACTTTATTTTGCACCAGCCCCGTTTCTGAAACATATATCATCAGTAACCGACCCCGTGATAAACGGATAAATTCAATCTGCCGGAAAACTGTCGAAATAAATTTAGGTGCCATAACCAGTCCGGTATATTGAGAAAGACCGGAAAGAACCCTGCCAACCTCCTGCATAATATCTTCCATGCGCATATTCTGGAATTGGTAGCTATTACGCAGATTCTGCTTTTCATTCCGGTTCAGATCACGAACTTCAAGCAGGGTATCGATATAATACTGAAAACCTTTCCCGGTTGGAATCCGCCCGGAAGAGGTATGTGGAGAACAGAGCAAGCCCATCTCTTCCAGGTCTGCCATCACGTTGCGAACTGAGGCTGGAGACAGGTTAAAGTTGTGTTTACGGCTGATTGCCCGGCTTCCGACCGGTTCAGCAGAAGAAATATAATCTTCTACAATCGCCTCAAGAATATTTTGGCTGCGTTCGTTTAATGATTCAGCCATAGGGTGTTGCTCCAAAAAATTGAGAATGAATCTTGTTTGCCCTCAGTTGTGTTAGCACTCGATAGAGGTGAGTGCTAATAAAGCAGATTATCAATGCCCCGCCCCTTTGTCAAGCCCTATGGCAAATGGAGATCGAGACAAGCGTCATTTAATCGGTGTTTATTGATGAACAACTATAGAAAGTGACTGATCAGGTGATCATAGATGAGCCAACCGTTCAGATTGAAGCGACAACGGCCAGAAGTTAAAGGTGAGTCCAGAGAGTTTTGGATTTTATCAAGTGCTCCGGGAAATACCTGTTGAAGAGACAGGTTAAACCTCTCCTCAAACTCCTGCAGATCTATCCCATCGCGGGTGCGTAAAGCCAGGTACGCAAACTCCCTCATTGCCCCCTGTCGATCGTAGGTTTCAAGTATTTCAGCGGGATCTTCCCCACGCCAAAGAGATTCTTGATAACTTTGCAAATTTTCGGGAATGTACCACCGTGTACCCCATTTCTGGCTGCTAAAACTGTGGGCACCCGCTCCGATTGCCAGACAATCTTCCCGTTTCCAATAAACCTGATTGTGATGACAACGTCGGTTAGGACGAGCAAAGTTTGAGATTTCGTAATGTTCAAAACCAGCAGCAGCAAGTTGCCCATGCAGCAATCGATATTGCTCGGCATAAAGGCCCTCTTCGCATGCTGTGAGCTGACCGGACTGCAATTGAAGATAAAATTCGGTCCCTTTTTCAAAAGAGAGTCCATAGAGGGAAATATGCTCCGGTTCAAAACTCAGCAATGCTGAAATTTCCTGCTCCAGGGACGACAGATCCTGATCGGGAAGAGCAAACATCAGGTCAAGGCTCAGATTCTCAAATCCGGCTGCCCGTGCAGCAAGAATACTTTCGCGTGCCTGACTGGCGTTGTGAATTCTGCCAAGCAGTTGCAACTTCTGGTCATTCAGTGATTGAACACCTAAAGAAAGACGATTGACACCCGCCCGGTAATAGCCCTGTAATCGTTCAAAATCCAACGTCCCGGGATTAGCTTCCAGGGTAATTTCAGCATGATTCGCTATTCCGTATAGTTGCTCGACTTTATTGAGAATAGCCTCTACCTGCCCGACAGAAAGAAGTGATGGTGTCCCGCCACCAAAAAAAATTGTATTGAATGGAGTGTCATGTGAATTATCTCTTTTTAAAATCTGCAGATTTATAATCAGCAGTTCAACATATTCATTAATTTGTTGTTGCGAACCAACCTGAGAAAAGAAATCACAATAGGGGCATTTTCGGGAGCAAAACGGGATATGGAGATAGAGAGAGCTCACTGGTTAAAACCGGTCGCTAAATTTCGGATCAAACTAGTACCCTATAACCTTTAAAGTTTCGCAAAATTGCGCAGGAATTTTTCGTGTCAACAAGACGTGATTTTCGCTGCATAGCTAGATCTATACAGCGAAAGTCACAACGCAGTTGGCGCGGAAAAGAACAAGCAAGACGCGAAAGTTTATGGGTTACAGAGTACTAGATGCATTCGCAATAAAAAATTTGACTATGAGGGTGGTGGCAACTTCCGGGTCAGTGCTTCAAAGTCAGCCACCATCTGCTGACATTTTTCGACATCATCTCCGGTACACACCGCCTTAATTGCTATACCACCATCACCTGCTGCGATTGGACAATTATCATCCTGACCACAGAAACACTGGATATCAAGCAACTTTGCTTCATTGCTGCTGCAGCTTCCGGAGATCCCTTTACGACCAAAAAGAATACCGATTGAGAGTCCGGTAAAAGCGAGCAAAAAGATAATCAAAGTTGGAATAAGTAGTTCCATCATTTACTCCTCTGGTGTTTTCAAATAGGGGATAAATGCCGGGCTATACGTCTCAATAAATTGATCATCCTGCTTTACCAGCATAAAAATTGCGAGTTGCTGTTGAGTGGCAAACTCCAACCCCTTAACCGGCCCCATAACCATAATTGCCGTAGCCAATGCATCAGCACTCATACAGCTGTTAGCAATAACGGTAACCGATGCTAACTTATGTTTTATCGGATAACCGGTAGCGGGGTCAATAGTATGTGAATAACGAA
>JAGGWI010000028.1 GCA_021157505.1 Desulfuromusa sp.
ACTGTTAATCACTCGTTGCCAGGGAACATCGTTACCGGCTGGCAGAGCTGCCATCGCAAACCCGACAGTACGTGCTGTGCAACTGACCAGACGAGCGATTTGCCCATAGGTGGTGACATAACCGGGCGGGACTTGACGCGCCAAATTATAAATTGATTGATAGAGTGGGCTGGTTTTTTTATGAGGCATACAAAATTCTCTCTGAGAAGCTAAAATTATACAGGTATCGGTGCTAGAATCATAGATAATCACTAAGAGCTGAGGAGTTAAATTGTTACGGTTGAATTTGAGTAAAATTATTGGTCTGCTGTTGTGCTGTGGATTGATATTGGCAGAGTCGGTCTGTGCTGTAGAACCAATGTTGCCGAAAGTCTATTCGGAGCAGGTTGATATAAGTGGCTGGCTGATGAGTGAAAAGCTTGACGGGGTGCGCGGCTATTGGGACGGTCAGCAACTCTTTTCAAAGAATGGTCATCCTCTGAATCCTCCAGAGAAATTTGTTCGTGATCTTCCAGAGTTTCCGATAGAGGGGGAACTCTGGGGCGGGCGTGGCACCTTTGAGCAGACAGCGGCTATTGTTAAACGGAAGCAGCCACATGCTGGCTGGCTGCAACTGAAATTTGCAATTTTTGATGTTCCTGATGCTCCCGGTGGATTTTTGCAACGGATTGAAGTTGTGCAGAACTGGTTTGCTGCACACCCCTCTATTTATGCTTTTATCATCTTGCAAACCCCGGTTCAGGACAGCGACCACCTGCAGCAGGAACTGCGGCGGATTGAGCGCCTCGGTGGTGAGGGGTTGATTGTTCGCAAGCCGGATGCTCTCTATACCGCGGGGCGGAGTATGGAAATCCTCAAGGTGAAAAGTTATCAGGATGCCGAGGCGAAGGTTGTAGCGCATCTACCCGGTAAAGGACGAAATCAGGGGAGGCTTGGTTCTTTGCTGGTACAATTGGATGAGGGTACGCAGTTCAAAATTGGTACCGGATTCAGTGACGCAGAGCGTGAAAATCCACCAGCGGTTGGTGAGGTGATTAGTTTCAAACACTACGGGAGATATCAATCAGGCATTCCAAAATTTCCAGCTTTTTTGCGGGTCAGGCAGGATAAGGCGTTGTGACTTTCGTGTAGTCATCCAAATTTGACCTGATAGGCAGTGTCTGGTCTGGTCGGACTCGCTGCAGTTTTATGTTCAAAACTTACCACTTTTGCGAAGGTGCCGGATCGCTCCGAAATCCGTTTTCAAAAGTGAAATCATGATTTTTTATAGGTTGGTGCTATGCTCCCAATCGGAGTCCTTTTAATCCTGCCATCTGGCACCTTTTCGTCATCGCTGGCAGATTCTGTTATGACCTGACCATTCACTGGTACTTGGCGTTTCTTGATTTAATCGAGTTCTTCTTCAGCATTCAGCCAGAGTTCGAAACGTTCCCGGGCACTACGGGAAATAATCCGCTGGAAAGAAATCGGATCATGGAGATAGAGACAGTGACGGATGGCCGTATAGGGGCTGAAATTGTGTTCGGGGTCGGCGGCAATAAACTCGTCCCGGTATTCCCGAACCGTTTTCAAATTCTCCACCAGACTCTGGTGTAGATCCCCCTTTTCAAAGCGGTTGTTCAATTTGAGAATATCTTGTACGAACCCATCGACCTTGTAGTCCTGAAATTCAAAATCACGGAAGAAATGTCCTGTCACCCGCAGGAAATTGAAAGCGTTGATGACCTTACCACTGTTAGAAATTGCCCCTACGGTCTCGTCTCCCATCGGCTCCACGGTCTCTCGCTCCAATAGTTCCTCTGTGGCATTGCGGATCTCCTTGAATTCGCGATCAGCCAGTTCAAACAGGGCGGAAAGAACATTGATTCGGCGACGGAGATCGTTGGGAATCGACTTCTTGTATTTGATTTTGTGATCAAGGACACTCCAGGCATCCTGAATCAGAGACCGGATCTGTACTTCGTAAGGCAATTCAGCAAACTCCTGGTATTTCTCCTGTGCCACCAGATCGTCACTCAGAGCCAAATCCATGTGCAGACCTTTGTACCCGAAAGAGTCCTCGGTCCCCTCCAGCGCGGAAATTTTGTCGGTGACATCAATAATCCGAAAATGTTGCTGCAAAACTTCTGAGGTCTTGGCAATCTGATCTTCATAAAGACAGATGATACGGATGCCGATCAGGTCGGTGATGTAATCCTGAATACGGTAGGGATGTTCTTCTGCTTCAAGTTTGCTCTGATATTTGCGGTGAAACTTTTTGATGCATTCGTTCTTATCTTTAATCCGACCTTCGATTTTGGTCACCTCGCCGATATTCGACTGTCTGAGCAACGAAGCGATAATGCTGATGCAGGCATTTTTTGCTTTTTCAAACAGTTGTCGGTTGCTGTCGTAATAGAGTAGAAAGTTACGACGCTCCAGTTCAAAATCTAGCGACGGCACGGGCAGCTCCTTTACTGGTGGGATGTTCAGGAAAATCTAGCAACGTACAAATTCTAACACTGCCTCAATCCAACTGAAAGTTGAAATCGCTGCAATTGAGTAAATGGCAGATATTTTCAATGCCTTCATGGTTATGATTGAACCATTAAGCTTAAATTTAAAAGAGCCCCACGGATTGACCGTAGGGCTCTTGAGGATGTCAGCGGTTGTAAAAACTTTTCCATTCTCAAAACTTGGGACTTGTGATAGTCGTCGGCACCACCCGGTAAACCCGCTAGAGTCATTCATCAAATGTCCTGCCAAAACGAGTTCGCATATATCCTAAGGAATTTTACGGAAAAATGTTGATGTTTAGCAAGTCAGACACTGTCTGTCAGGTCAAGTTCGATCTAATACAATTTCCCCAATCCGGAGGTTTGTCAACTCAGTCTCTGTTTCGTCCAAACTGTGAGCTGATCTTGTATTTCTGCAATTTTCTGGCGACCGTCGGTTGACTCATCTTGAGTCCTGTCGCAATCTCCTGTTGTTTACGATAGCGCTTTGCTGCAGCGAGAAGAACGTTGCGCTCAACTGTCTCAATGATCTGCGCCATACTCATTTCAGCCGGCCAGTTTTCCAG
>JAGGWI010000196.1 GCA_021157505.1 Desulfuromusa sp.
AAAACCCCTTGGCAAACGGTGATGGCCAGGCCGGCGTTTACCCGGTGTTTTAAGGTTTAACCCAGTACGAATTCTATACCGTTCTGTTCGGTATCGGTCGTGCTATCGGTTGTCTTCCTAACATCACTTGGGACCGTGCTCTTGGTTATGCTATTGAGCGTCCTAAGTCTGTTACTACTGCAATGCTCGAAGCAGCTGCAGGTATCAAGTAATATTTAAAATTACTTTATTTTGATTGTATTTAAGGGAAACTCCTTTTGGAGTTTCCCTTTTTTTATGAATTCAGAGTGGGGTCGCAACGGAACAGAAGTTGGATGACGAAACAGAAGCGTTTTTATACAAACAGCTTCTGTTCGGGGAGGCAAGTGGTGGTTATTTTGATTTGTGTTTGGTGTTCAGCCCTGCGCGCTCAGGATTCCTCAGGTGTTTCCGACGATGTTTCCTCAGGTGTTTCCAGCGGTGTTTCTGGAGGAATCTTCATGGCTGCTTTCTGGTGGATATGCTTCTCTTTTTCCTTACGTTTTGCATAAATCAATAACTTTTTGTCTGTATAGGATTCAACTTCCCCGGCAAAGGATTCAATTTTGAAATAATCATGTATTTTTTGTGGTGCATCCATGAAAAACTTGTTCAATTCCTGAACTTTTGCCCGATTCAACCCGGCGGTCTTGGTCCACTCTTGAAAATCGTGAGTTTTTGAGACAATCATGGTTTCTTGCAGAATCAACTCAGAATCCTGAATCATTTCCCGCCATTCATCCTCACTGAATGCTCTGATGTGGGTGGGATTGCGCATTTTTTCCATGGTTTGGAAAAACTCTGCAATTTCCGGATCTGAAGGCATCAGGGTGTCAATGATCACCATCCGGCCACCACGACGCAGCACCCGATGGAATTCACGTAAGGCTTGCGGGACATCTGGAAAATGATGAGGAGCGATGCGGCAGGAGAGCAGGGTGAACGATCCGGCTGGAAAAGGAAGATCCTCGGCATCAGCCTCCCGGAAAATGACGTTATCAACACGTGCCTCTTCGGCAACATGTTCTTGAGCTTTTTTCAGCATCTGCATGGTCAGGTCTGATGCAACAACCTGTCGTACCATGGGTGCAAAAAAGAGCGCCATATGCCCTCCGCCACAGGCGACATCAAGCATGTTATCATCATGAGATGGTTTGAGCATTCGGGCCGCCTCTTCCAGGTCTTCTCCTCCGGAGAAATGGGTGGCTTCCACGTATGCTACGGCTGTTCTGCCAAATTGTTCGCGAATCTGATTTTTGAATTTGCTGCTCATTCAGGTTCCTCCTGTGAATATCACTACATTATAACATTGAACAGAATGAATTTGTAAATATTTACGATATTCTATTTTTTTGCCATGATCCAGGAAGCTGTAGGACACTACGGACTGAAGCGAAAAAGGAGCTAAAAACTGAGCTAAACAAACGGATTTGCAGTCAGTTGATGGAGTGTCCGACAGCCTCCTAGACCGCAATATGAAAACTGCTGCTTGGCGTGTTGGTGCTGGTCGGTTACAATTCAATTCCTGTAAGTCAGCTCTCAAGAAAAGCTAAGGAAACTCTATGAAAAAATATCAAGTAGGGCCAGAAACGCTGCGCATGGTGCAATTGGGTCACCCGTGGATTATTGCCGATCGCTATACGAAACAATGGCCCGCGGGAAAAGCCGGGGAGTTAATAGCATTGATCGATGAAAATCAAAACCATCTGGCCACTGCACTCTATGATCCAACCGATAGGATTATTGCTCGCATTCTTGATCCTGGTAAAATTCAGCTGACCAAAGGGTGGTTGGAGGGGAAACTCAGTCAGGCAAAACAACTGCGTCAACATGCCAATCTGGATCAAACTGATGCTTTCCGCTGGCTCAATGGTGAAGGTGACGGGCTCCCCGGAGTGACGGTTGATTGCTACGGTGATTATCTGATGTTGCAATTATATACACCGGCCTGGGATGCCCATCTGGGGATATTAACGGCTGCTTTACAGAAGGTTTTTCAGCCTCAGGGGATCTATCGTAAGTTGCGACCCCAGGAAACCCGGGCTTTGGAGGCAAAAAAAAGAACCAAGGAATACAGTCAGT
The DNA here is from genome assembly GCA_021157505.1 of Desulfuromusa sp. GTDB lineage: Bacteria > Desulfobacterota > Desulfuromonadia > Desulfuromonadales > Geopsychrobacteraceae > Desulfuromusa. The sequence continues at coordinate 2,101 of JAGGWI010000196.1, forward strand.
TGATAGCAGGAAACGCAGCACCGGTTCCATTGCAGGTAAAAGAAAACGATTTGAACTATCTGGTTGATTTGCGCGAAGGGCTGAATACCGGACTTTTCCCTGATCAGCGACGTAATCGTCAAGAGCTGATGTCCCGGGTTTCTGGAAAACGGGTTCTTAATCTATTTGCATTCACCGGAGCCTTCTCTGTCGCAGCCGCTGCTGCTGGAGCAAAGAAGGTCACCAGTATTGATGTCTCGAAAAAATATCTGGACATTGCGCGAGAAAATTTTTCTATAAATCGGATCAATCCGAAGCGACATGAATTTATTGTTGCTGATGTTTTTGCGGAACTAAAAAAAATGCGGATTCAGCAGCGCTACTTTGATATCATCCTGTTTGATCCGCCATCGTTTTCAACCACAAAGAAAAGTCATTTTTCCACCCATGGTGGAACCAGCAAACTGGTGGCCGCAGCTCTGCCATTATTGGAGTCTGGCGGTTTGCTGATGAGTTCCTCAAATCATCAAAAAGTATCTCTGGATGATTATCTTAAAGAGCTGCGGCGTGGTGCATTGCAAACGGGAGATACCCTGCAGACGATTTTTACCAGCGGTCAACCGGAAGACTTTCCCTGTTCAGTCAGTTTCCCTGAAGGGCGGTATCTGAAATTTGTTATCAGTGTGAAACAATAAATGAATCGAATTGTTAGAAAAACATTGTGGCTTTTTTACTTGTAGGTGGAATCCGGTTTTGTCGATAAAGCGATTTTTTAGACATATTGTCCCTTTGTGGGTCTTTCTTCTCGGGATTGTTCTGGCGACCAGTCTGGTATGGCAGGCAACCCGCTGGGTCTATAACGATGCTCTCGATAACCTGATAAAAGTGGGTGGCGAGAGACTGACGTTGTATTCTGGAACTTTGCGTGAAGCGCTGAGCCGTTATGCTTATTTACCCTATGTTTTGTCTCAGAATATCGATGTGCAAATTCTCCTTAAAACCTCCTTCAACCTGGACCTGGTCAACAGGTATCTGGAATCGTTGAATTCAGAAGCTGGTTCGGAAGCGCTCTATGTGGTGAATTCTATTGGTGAGACTCTGGCCTCAAGTAATTGGCAGGAACCGTTGAGTTTTGTTGGCCAGAATTATGGCTTCAGACCTTACTTTACCGATGCAAAGTCGGGTTTAAAGGGGCGCTTTTTTGCTATTGGTGTGACCACCGGACGCCCCGGATATTTCATGTCCCATTCAGTGCTTCAGGATGAGCGGTTTCTGGGTGCGACTGTGGTTAAGGTCAATCTGGCTCCCTTGCAGGATGATTGGCATAAAGGTGGTGAAACGGTTCTGGTCAGTGATGCCAACGGGGTTCTGTTTCTTTCCAGTCGCAATGATTGGAAATATCGAACCCTGACGCAACTGTCAGCAGGGCAAAGAAACATGATCCTTGCCGGGCGACAGTATGGAAACCAGCCTTTGGAAATGTTGCCCCTGGAAACGGTTGAACTTTTAGCCGAAGGACAACAGATTGTCCGCTTCGAGAATACTCTTTATCTGATGTTGTCACACCCTCTGCCTGGCTTGGATTGGAAACTGCATCACGTGGCTCCACTTGCTCCGGTACGAGAGCAGGGGCAAGCCGTAGCGGTCATCGGTACAGTTCTGTCGTTGCTGATCCTGGCACTGGGTTTGTATGTTCGGGAGCGGCGACAGAAGCAGATTTCTCGGCGCAAGGCACGTGAGGCCGAGGCTGTTCAGGAGATGAACCTGCGTTTGCAGGAGGAAATTGCTGAGCGTAGTCGTACCGAGACTATTTTACGTGAGACCCAGGCAGAACTGGTTCAAACTGGTAAGCTGGCGGCACTTGGTCATATGGCTGCCGGGATTGTCCATGAATTAAATCAGCCAATTTCAGCTATTCGTACCCAGGTTGCCAGCGGGCGTCTGTTACTTGATCGAAAGGAGACCGGGAAAGTTCGCGAAACTCTGACTGCGGTGACGCGAATGACTGAACATATGGCCTCCATTACGGCTCAGCTTAAAATATTTGCCCATAAAACTCCGAAGTTAAAAGGTCAGGTTGTGTTGCAGGATTGTCTTGATGGCGCTTTGGCAATGACTGCACCTTTGTTCAGTGAATTCGGGGTCTCTTTGACTAAGGAGGTTCCAGAGAGAACGTTGACTTTGGGTGGTGAGCGTGCGCAGGTCAAACAGGTTCTGGTTAACTTGATCCGCAATGCTATAGATGCCATGCATGACAGCAATCAGCGGGATCTGTTGATTGCCATTTCAGTTCAGAATCAGGAAATTGAAATTTCTATCAGTGACACTGGTACCGGGATTGCTGATCAGGATATGGAAGAACTTTTCACTCCATTTTTCACCACCAAGGAGGTTGGTGAAGGGATGGGTCTCGGATTGTCGATCTCCTACCGGATTGTCACTGATCTGGGGGGAACGATCCGGGCGCAGAATCTTCCCGATGGTGGAGCACAATTTATTGTCAGGTTACCCTTGATGGCGTCGCAAAAAGTTCACTCTCCAGTGTTGCAGTAGTTTTTCAGGATCTTGACATATACTGTGTATGCCTTCGCCCCCGAAAAACCACTACGCCTTGGAGGACAAAATTTTTGCTTAGCCATCTCCTGATCTCTCGCGAGTGCGCAAAACAATAAAACGGAGAAGAAATGGGAGATAACGAAAACAAAGTTTGTCTGGTTGATGATGATGCCGAGATGCGTGCTGCAACAGCCCAGTGGTTAGAGCTGTCTGGCTACAAGGTGCAGAGCTTTCACAATGCACCGACTGCTTTGAATCATCTGACAAGTGAATTTGATGGTGTGGTGGTCAGCGATATCAGAATGCCAAAGATGGACGGTATGGTGTTTCTCTCCCGTCTGCACGCGTTAGATTCTGATATCCCAGTGGTGTTGTTGACTGCCCACGGCGATGTTCAGATGGCGGTTGAGGCGATGCAGAAGGGTGCATATGATTTTATCGAAAAACCGTTTGAGCCCGAAAGACTCCTCGATGTTGTTCAGAGAGCAGGTGAAAAACGTCGATTAATCATGGAAAATCGTGAGCTGCGCAGTCGCTTGGC
>JAGGWI010000194.1 GCA_021157505.1 Desulfuromusa sp.
CGCCAGATCTTTTCGAATCGGGCGGCCAGTTAGAGCTGATGCCAGCGTGGTGGCAATGGTAATTCCTGCAGAAGGACCATCTTTTGGCACCGCACCTTCGGGAACATGAACATGAATATCAAGTTTGGAATAAAAATCTTTTTCAAGCCCTAACTTCTGCCAGCGAGAACGAATATAACTCAGTGCAGCTTGAGCCGATTCCTGCATAACGTCACCCAGTTGTCCGGTAATTATTAACTTCCCCTGTCCGGGTAAGGTTGTTACCTCGACAGTCAGAAGTTCGCCTCCAGTTTCAGTCCAGGCCAGGCCTGTTGCCATACCAATCTGGTCCTCTTCTTCTCGCACACCATACTGATATTGCTGTACCCCAAGGTATTTCTGAATTTGTTTTTCGCCAACCTTGAAACTTTTATCTTTCCCCTCCAACAGTACTTTTTTGGCTAATTTCCGCATCACCGCCGCAATATTGCGATCAAGGCTACGGACTCCCGATTCACGCGTATAACGTCTGATAATTTCGTAGATTGCCCGATCCGAAAAAGCAACCTTCTCACCTTTTAAACCATGAGAAGCAAGCTGTTTATCGAGCAGATAACGACGTGCTATGTGCAGTTTTTCTTCCTCGGAATAACCTTCAATCCTGATTATTTCCAATCGATCATGTAATGGTCGGGGAATCGACTGTAGATTGTTGGCTGTCGCAATAAACAGAACCTGCGACAGATCGTAATCGACATCCAGAAAGTGATCAGCAAAACTATTGTTCTGCTCCGGGTCAAGAACTTCAAGCAGTGCAGATGAGGGGTCACCACGGAAATCGGTACTCATTTTATCAATTTCATCTAACATGAAGACTGGATTCTTCACTCCGGACTTACGCAATCCTTGAATAATTTTCCCCGGCATGGCACCAATATAGGTACGCCGATGGCCACGAATCTCCGCTTCATCACGTACCCCACCCAAAGAGATCCGAACAAATTTTCGCTGTAAGGCTTTCGCAATGGATTGCCCCAGTGAAGTTTTACCAACACCCGGAGGACCGACAAGACATAAAATCGGCCCTTTGATCTGCTTGACCAGTGCCTGGACTGCCAGGTATTCCAGAACCCGCTCTTTGACCTTATGCAGGCCATAGTGATCTGCTTCGAGAATACTTTCAGCTTTGAGTAGATCATATCGATCCTTGGTCCCTTTTTGCCAAGGCAGCGATAACAACCATTCAATATAATTACGCACCACAGTCGCTTCAGCCGACATCGGAGCCATCATTTTCAACTTGCGCAACTCTGCCTGCGCTTTCTCAGTCGCCTCCTTGGACATTTTCTTCTTCTTGATCTGTTCTTCAAAGTGGAGGATTTCCTGCTTGAATTCATCCTGCCCACCGAGTTCTTTTTGGATGGCACGCATTTGTTCATTCAGATAATACTCTTTCTGACTACGCTCCATCTGACTTTTAACCCGACTGCGTATTCTTCCCTCAACCTGTAAAATTTCAATTTCCTGCTCCAGCAGAACCAGGATATGTTCCAATCGTTGCGACGTATCCATAAATTCAAGCACTTCCTGCTTATCAGCAATCGGAACTTGAATATGGCCAGCAACAGTATCAGCTAAACGGGAGGGATCATCAATTCCACCTATCGTAGCACCCACTTCAGCTGGAATCTTTTTGCTCAAGCCGATATAGATTTCAAAACTGGTTTTGATCGCCCGGATAACAGCTTCAACTTCTGAAGAATCAGCCATTGATTCCGCCAGCGGTTCAACCACCGCTTGAAGAAGATCCTCCTGTTGGACAAAGGAATGGACCTGACCACGCCAGCACCCTTCCACCAGAACCTTGACCGTTCCATCGGGAAGTTTGAGCAGTTGCAAAACCTTGCCGACGGTACCGATCCGATAGAGGTCATCCTCTTCTGGAGTATCAATTTTGGAATCTTTCTGACTCAGCAGAAAGATCATCTTGTCACTCTCAGAGGCACTTTCAAGAGCGCCAATCGATTGTGGTCTGCCGACAAACAGTGGGGCAACCATATGGGGGAAAATAACGATATCCCGCAACGGTAACAGGGGCAAGAGACGCGGTGATAAAATTGAGGATGTCTCAATAGGGTCTGACATAAATTTCGGGCCTGTAAGAGAAAAGGAGCGTTACTGACTAAAGTGGCAGTAACGCTCCTGATAAACTCAAAAAAAGTTAGATAAGGCTAAGCACTTTCAGCAATATCATAAAGAATAATTGGCTTCATCCCTTTAGTAATAACATCCTCATTCAAAACAACTTCCCTAACGCGATCTTGTGAGGGGATGTCATACATGACATCAAGCATGGCATTTTCCAGGATTGAACGAAGTCCGCGGGCACCCGTCTTGCGCTTCAATGCCTCCTTGGCGACGGCAACCAATGCCCCGTCAGTAAACCTCAAATGGACATTTTCCATATCAAAAAGGCATTGATATTGCTTGATCAGGGCATTTTTGGGTTCCTGAAGGATTTGTATGAGGGCTGCCTCATCTAGTTCCCCCAGGGTTGCAATCACCGGAAGACGGCCGACAAACTCGGGAATCAAACCGAACTTGAGAAGATCCGTTGGCTGCACTTTACCCAGTAATTCACTAAGATCCTCTTCCTTGATAGAGCGAACATCAGCTCCAAAACCCATGGTTTTAGCGCTGATGCGCTTACTGACGATCTTTTCCAGACCAGCAAAAGCACCACCACAAATAAACAGGATATTGGTTGTATCTACCTTAAGAAACTCCTGTTGTGGATGCTTCCGTCCCCCCTTGGGCGGAACACTTGCGGTTGTCCCTTCAATGATTTTTAAAAGAGCCTGCTGAACCCCTTCGCCGGAAACATCACGAGTGATAGACGGGGATTCCGATTTTCTGGCAATTTTGTCAACTTCATCAATATAGATGATCCCTTTTTGAGCTTTTTCCAGATCATAATCAGCCGCCTGCAACAAACTGAGAATGATGTTCTCAACGTCTTCACCAACATAACCAGCTTCAGTTAAATTCGTTGCATCAGCAATGGCAAAAGGGACATCCAGAACCTTTGCCAGAGTCTGTGCCAGCAGAGTCTTGCCACTACCGGTCGGCCCTAACAACAGAACATTGCTCTTCTGAATTTCTATATTATTATTTTTGTCCACAGATTCAACCCGTTTGTAGTGATTGTAGACTGCAACAGATAGAATCTTTTTTGCCCGTTCCTGGCCAATGACATACTCATCAAGGATATCTTTGAGCTCGACCGGTTTAGGCAGATGCTTTACTTCAGGACCAGATGGTTGATCCAGCCGTGATTCTTCATCAATGATATCGTTACAAAGCTCAATGCATTCATCACAAATATAAACCGTTGGACCAGCAATTAGCTTTTTAACTTCATCCTGAGATTTACCACAGAAAGAGCAGGTTAACTGGCTGTTTTCATCCTTAGAGCTCACGTATTAAACCTCCACACTATTAATATTAAGATTTTCTTTCGACAATCTCATCGATAATACCATAGTTACGGGCTGTTTCGCTATCCATGAAGAAATCACGCTCCGTATCAGCCGCTATCTTCTCTAATTTTTTCCCGGTGTGCTTTGCCAAAATCCCATTTAATGATTCACGCATCCGCAAAATCTCTTTTGCATGAATACTGATATCAGTTGCTTGTCCCTGAAAACCACCTAAGGGTTGATGAATCATCACCCGGGCGTTTGGCAATGCAAAGCGTTTTCCCGCGGTCCCTGCAGCTAGCAGAACAGCGCCCATGCTGGCCGCCTGGCCAACACAGATAGTGGAAACCGGTGCCTTCAAATATTGCATTGTATCATAAATAGCCATTCCTGCAGTCACGACACCACCGGGAGAATTGATATAGAGATGAATATCCCGATCGGGATCTTCTGATTCCAGAAACAACAGTTGAGCAATGACAAGGCTTGCCATATGGTCTTCAATCTCGCCACCAAGAAAGATAATTCGATCCTTCAATAAACGGGAATAGATATCATAAGCCCGCTCACCCCGCCCGCTGTCTTCAACGACCATTGGCACCAGACTCATATCAGGACTCCTCAGCTTCGTTCTCAGCAGCAGCTTCCTGCTCAGGTTGTTGCGGTTCAACCTCGGTAACAACAGCCTGATCCAACAAGAATTCAGTCACTTTGCCCTGCAGAATTTGGCCCTTCAAGCCAGCCAGTGCGGACTCATTTTTAAAATATACTTCAACCTGATCCAACGGCACCTTACCGTTATCAGAGAACTCCTGCTTCTTTTGTTCGATTTCCGCCTCTTCAACGACAATTTTTTCCTGCGCAGCGATAGCATCCAGAATCAGCTCACCCTTAACTTGTTGAACCGCCATATCCCGGTAGGTCTTGGCAAAAGACTCCTCATTCATCCCCAGCATTTCAAGGCTCATCCCTTGAGCCTTCAGCTTCTGAGTGAAACTATCCTTGAGATGGTGGAGCTGATTTTCAATCATCCCTTCAGGAACCTCAAAAGAATTATTTTCGATTAAAGCAGTCATCAGGTTTTCTTGTAATTGACTATCAATCCGCTGCTGTTCCTGAGCAATGGAGTTTTCCTTGATTCGCTCTTTGAGATCATCCAGATTGTCCGCATCGAGCTCTTTGGCCAGAGCGTCATCAATTTTTGGGACAATTTTTTCTTTAATCTCCTTAACCAGAACCTTGAAAACCGCCGGTTTCCCAGCCAGATCCTTGGAGCCATACCCTTCCGGGAAGGTCACTTCCACCTCTTTTTCCTGCTCACGCTTCATCCCGACCAACTGTGCTTCAAAACCGGGAATAAAGCTATTGGATCCAAGCGCAAGTTCAAAATCGGTGCCGGCACCATTCTCAAAGGCAGTTCCGTCAATAAAGCCTTCAAAATCAATAATAACCGTATCCCCATCACGCGCTTTTTTACGGCTGGTGACTTCAAGTAGAGTTCGTGCATTAGCCATTTGTTCTAGCTGTTGGGTAACGACACCCTCATCAAAGGAAAAGATTTCTTTCTCCAGATTCAGCTTCGCATAATCCTTTGCAACAATTTCCGGCCGTACTTCTACTTCGGCTTCATATTTGAAAGGCTTTCCACTCTCTACAATTCCCGATTCTTTCACTTCCGGCTGGGACACAGCCTCAATTTTATTATCCAGTAGAGCTTTATAGAGGCTATTATTAATTAAAGGACCAGCAGCGTCATACTGAGCCCTGGGGCCATAATGTTGTTCAAGAATTTTCTTTGGGACCTTACCCTTACGAAAACCTTTAATATCAGCGGTCTTGGCAATTTTTTTATAGGCGTTCTCCAACTCAGTCTCGACAACGTCAGCGGCAATCTCAAAAATAAGTTTCTTTTTAATCGGACTTACGACTTCAACAGTAACACTCATCATTTTCCCTTCCTGATTCTTAAGTATTGGCCAAGATCAAGGTGATTTTTCGTTAGTAATAATAAATATGTAAATGGCTTTGAAAGCCATAATTAGAATGGTGCGAGAGGGGGGACTCGAACCCCCACATCATAGGACACTGGTTCCTAAGACCAGCGCGTCTACCAATTCCGCCACTCTCGCAGAAAATAACCTTTAAATAACAATGCTCACCTCCCAAACTCACCCGTCAACGGGCTAACTGAGTACGGAAGGCGAGCATTGTCTATAATGGGGTGAGTGAAGGGGCTTGAACCCTCGACATCCGGAGCCACAATCCAGTGCTCTACCAACTGAGCTACACCCACCAGAAAAACCAGACTATGTTACGGAAACTGCTGGTTTTTGTCAAACCAAAAAATGGCGCGCCAGGAAGGATTCGAACCCTCGGCCTACGGATTAGAAGTCCGTTGCTCTATCCAACTGAGCTACTGGCGCACAACCTGTGGAATCTACTTAAATTTTACAGCAGCACAAGAGGCTGCGTTTCCAGGAGACTATCGGACTATCCAATGAACTGGCTGAAAATCCGTTTGTTTGGCTCATTTTTTAGCTCCTTTTTGCCCCGTAGCTATGGCTATGAGCCTGCAAACGAGCTAAAAACTACCCCCAAACCTCCGAATTTTCGCTTCAGTTCGTATAGTCCGACAGACTCCTAGCATGTGTTACAAACATTTGCAAATAAAAATCAAGGATATAAATTGTCAGGATATGGGAATCCTGGCCGCAGGCTGAACCCCAAAAAAAATTCCTGCCTGAGTTTACATCTCCAGCTTGATTATTTTGTAAATGGCGGATCATCGGCAAAAAGATCATACTGAGGGGCTGAGGAGACCACACTCTCTGGATGGTTATCATCCTCTGATGGCGATGAGGGGTTATCATCCATGAACCTGGTTTCCACCACAGAACTTATGGTGCGTTGCAGCAGATCCAATTCCAACCCAAAACTGGGATCATCAGCAAAAAGATCAGAATGGAACGGCGCAGGTTGCTTTTGAACCGCGAACTCAGGATCTTCGGAGAAGGGATCAACACTCCTCCTCTCGTTATGACTGGCGACCAGATCTGCCAGAGATACAGCATCGCAGGAGAATTTAACCAGTTTAAAAGTATAGAGCAATTCTGCAACCAGGGATTTTGGCTCGGGCAAATGCTCTGCATACAGAATTGCAAGTTGCGCCAACCAATCAATAGCAAGCTTGATAATTTCAAGCTCAATTTTGTTCGGAACAACTTGTGTGGTCAGATGGCGAACAAAAACGACCTCCAGTTGATCCGCTATCGAACAAAATGAATCGCCCTCGACCACAGCGGGCACTTTTTTGAAATCGGCCACAGCTTGAACCGAATCCTCTAATCGTGCCAAGGTAGGTGTTTGTACATATAGAGAATTACGAATTTTTTCAACAAATGTCTCTACAGCAGCAATAAACAATTGCTGATCGATCGTCAGCTCAGCCATTCAGAAATCTCCGTTCCAAGCGGTTAAAAATCGTCAGAGTGTAACATAAAAGATCGAGATAATGAACTACCTCACAACAGGCAACGAGGTTGCTCATCGGGTCAATTCTATGTGATTGATCCACACGCCTCCTGATTTTGTGGCAAAACGTCATAGACTAGCAATTTCCACCTGAAAACAGAAGGAAAGAGATCTTAAATACAATCTTTCCTGGTGATCCTGATTGCACATTTCTACCGTCTGCTTTAGAGTGCATTTTTTGAGTAAGTTAGCAGGCTGCTAGCCATATAAAAAACTGGAGCAATAAAGTATGACAAAAATTCCCCTTCCAGAAAAACGTCAGGTCGGACATTTGACCCTCTTACGCCAAGGTCAGGAAATATCACTCCCAGAATACAACGCGCTCACCACTGACGAACAGCTGCATATGGTCCACCAGGCCCAGGGCAGACAAAAATATGATCTGCTTCTCAATTCACAACATATAGAAAAGCTGGTACCACAACTCCATCCGCAGGAGCTATACCTGACCATCAATACCCTTGGTGCAGAATACTCAACTGAATTGCTCACGCTCGCCAGCACGGAGCAGTTGACCACCCTGCTTGATCTGGACTGCTGGGACGAGGATAATTTAAGTCCGGTGCTCTCCCTCTATTGGTTGGAACTCCTCTTGAATACGGGGGAGGAAAAGGTTTGCCAACTTGTGCGGCAGATGGAACCTGAAATTCTCGCCCTGTTTCTCAAGAAACACTTGGTCATCACCCGTGGGCTGGAAGCTTATGACGATGATGATGCGGAAAACAGCAAGCGCCTGGAGGGGGTTTACGATATAGATTACAGCAGTGAAAATGCAGCAAAAATTATCGGGGCGATTTTAAATATCTGGCAGGGTCGAGAACAGGAAAGTTATCTGTTCATTATGGAGATGATCCGCGGTGAGAGCATGACCGTTTTAGAAGAGGAAGTTTACCAGGCCCGCAGCAACCGTTTATTGGATTTGGGGATTATACCCACCATAGAAGCCAGAGAAATTTATACCTATATAGAGCCGGAAACCTTCAAACCCGGTGGCAAGGGTGACTTCCACCTTGAATCTGATAATTTGAAGAACCCGGCAGCTCTTCTTGCCTGGGCTGAACCACATAACCAACTGGCCGAAATTCTGTACGGCGGAATTAGCCATGGTATGGCCAGTGAGCTGTTATTTTTAGCTAACCGCAAGATGAGTGCAGACAAGATTGATGTTGCTGACTCTACGTCTCTTACTGAAACACTTCAAGCCACCTATGACACTCTCAACCTGGCCCTTGAATATCTGGCTGGAACCGATAGCGATAAAGCCGAAACAATATTTCACAACACCTACCTGGTGCACCTTTTCCAACTGGGAACCAGTCTGATAAAAAAACGGCAACAACGGGGCAAAAAAATAAATTCCAGCCCAATCTATCCGTTTCTTGATTACCCGGAGCTCTTATTTATCGATTCCTTAGTGCAGAATCCTCCTGCCCTGTACCTTGAAGCCGATGGGGACAAGTCAAGTAACCTGCAACCCCTCACTTCCATCGATGTTCTGGATCAGGTTGACCACCGACTGGACCAGGTTGAAGCTCTGCAAAGATTATTCACTATTGATCTCCCTTTTGAGCTGCCACAACCAGAAACTGAGACCGAAGATCCCCCTTCCCTGTCGGGGATATTTTTAACCGCTATCGCCAATCAATTACTGGAAAAGGACTTTACTCCTGCCCCTCTGGTCAGAGCAGATATCCCCCGGTTAAAAGAGATGACCTTTAGCGACGGGCAGATAAGTGAACCTTTTTGCCAAAGTATTTATGCATCGATGCAGCAACTTGCTCCTGATTGTGACTTCTTTGTCCAGTTCTGTCTGGATAACTGGAAACAAATTTTTCAGAATGCCGATGTAACAGGTGATGATTCCCCCATTTTCAATACTTATTTATTGATGGCGAGCGACTGAAAATAGGCTATTATCCAGGAGTCTGTCTGACTTTGCGGATCGTAACGAGAAATCGACTGGTCGAGGGCAGATTTTCGTAGATTTGAGAGCGAATAGCACCGCTATTTGTCGAAAATATACGGGAATATGAACTGACCAGACGGGTTCGCAGTAGATTCTTGTAATGTCCGACAGGCTCCTAGGGCGGGCAGCATAAATTAACAGGTGCTTGTTGGTCTGATTTTTCCACAAGCTAAACAGCTGAAGGGCTCACAATGGTTAAAATAATCATCACTATCGCGTTTTTGCTGTTTTGTATCTCATCTCCGGTTGCGGCAGCGAATCAGTCCGGGGCACTTAATCTTTCACTCATGCTGGGTAGCCAGGTATTTGAAGGAAATCAAGCTTTAGACAGCTCCACCTTCTGGGGTATCAATCTGGGCTACAATTTCACAGAAAACTGGGGAGTTGAAGGTGTCTTTACCAGCACCAATGCCGATGCAAAAGATGATTCGACGTCAGATACAAAAGTCAAAACATACCGGCTTGATCTTCTCTACCATGTCAGGCCGACTAAAAAACTGGTCCCTTATTTTGCTCTGGGTTTCGGAGCTATTGATTCCAATCCGGATGATAGCTCCAGTCGAAACCATCTCCTGTTCAATTATGGTGTCGGAATCAAGTATTTCATTCTCGACAACTTGATTGCCCTGCGCGCCGATGTCCGCCACCTGCTCGATTTTCCTGAGCCCTACAATAACCTTCAATACTCCGCCGGATTAACCTTCCAACTCGGCAGACCAACGGAGCACGCAAAAAGGGACAAGGGTCAATAGCAATCTCGGTTAAATGAGTTGGACCAGAAAATAGAATAAAATATCCGGATGAAGTGATAACTGGACGTTTCTGTCAATACCACCTACAGACAGAGTTCTTTCACCTGCAGGCCGGCAGAAGTTTTAGTGTGGTAGAGAAAGATGAGAACCACCCTTTCTGGATAGTCTTGCAGGTGTTCAAATGGGGCAGCAAAATATTGAACCTTGCCATGCCGATCCATCCCCTCAACTTCATCCTTCACCCGTTTTCTGACCGCAGTCAGTTCGTCCTTATTCAGGTTGCCGGCAAAAAAGGGTGGAACCGAACCACCGACAACCCGTTCATGGTGGGCA
>JAGGWI010000274.1 GCA_021157505.1 Desulfuromusa sp.
CATTAACCGTTGATACCACCGGTGGCGTCACTGAAGATGCGACCACTCCGAACCTGACCGACAGCGGCGTGTTGAGCTTCACCGATATCGACACCACCGACACGCATAGCGTATCCACCAGCTACAATAGCGATGCTGTCTGGAGTGATGGTATCCTCAATGCTGCGCAGATCACCGCCATCAGCAGCGGCTTCAGTGCTGACAGCGACAGCTGGGACTACAGCGTGGCCAACGCCGATCTGCAGTTTCTGGACGCGGGTGAAACCATCATCCTGAGCTTTGATGTCACCGTCAGCGATGACTCAGGAGCCACTAATGACAGCGATACACAGACCGTGACTCTGACGCTGACCGGCACCAACGATGCGCCAGTTTTTGATTCAACACCGGTCTCAGCTGCTGCTGAAGATGCTACTTACAGCTATACCGTCACCACTAGTGATATAGACATAGAGGCCGTCACCATAACCGCTACGACTCTGCCAAGTTGGTTAACGCTGACTGACAATGGCGATGGCACAGCAACATTGAGCGGAACTCCACTTAATGCGGATGTTGGTCCTCATGCTGTCATACTGAACGTCAGTGATGGCAGTTTAAGTAGCGATCAGAGTTTTACTATTGTTGTAGTTAATACTAATGATGCTCCAGAGGGGACTGTCACCATCAACAACATGTCTCCTACCGAAGGTGACACCCTCACCGCCAGCAATAATCTTACTGATGAAGATGGTCTCAGTGGAGTCATCAATTATCAATGGCAACGTAGTGGTGTAGATATTCTTGGAGCGACTGGCAACACCTATACAACCACTCGGGGGGATACGGGTCATGTGATCCGGGTTGTGGCAAGTTTTATTGATGATCGTGGAACCACAGAACATGTTATCAGTAGCGAAACAACCATCGTATATGAAAGGGACAACGACGGCTTAATCGATTCATCTCAGGATGACGATACTTCTAATTCTGGAACTGATGACAATTCTGATACCGGTCAATCTTCAGGGGATAGTACGGAAGAAACTCCACTGACAGATGACTTACTAACGCCACAACCGGACGAGCCACTCACCCTTTCAGAGATTGATGAAAGCTTGGTTCTCGCTGCTGAACAGGACACTGAAGGAATTCTCTATTTAACCGATGAGAATGACAGTGATAATGAATCATCTGGACGCGGGGAAAACAATGACCTCCTCTTCTTTGATCACAACCTTTATAAGGAAATAAGTGCAGCAAATCATCTAAATTACCACTTTGGAATTAATAAGGGTAATTTTGATACAAACGACTTTTCAGTTGATGATATTAACTTTGAGGACAACGAATTACAGCGGATTATTGACAATGGTGCTTATGATCAACTGCGTGATGAAATTGATGAAGCCTTCAGTGCTGAACAGCATTCTGAATCAGTGAGAACAAATATTATCACTGCAACGACAGCAACGTTTACGATTGGCCTGGTCAGTTATCTGTTGCGCGCCGGTTCTCTGATCGCAAGTATGATGTCAACACTGCCCCTGTGGCGTGGCTTTGATCCAATTGTTATTGTGGCGGGGAAAAAGAAAAAAAAGGATAAGAAAAAAGTTGAAGATCCCGCGGTAACTGAATCGGAAACCCTTTTTGACAGTGAGTCAGAATGATATTTAAATCTCCCGCAATGCGGCTCAGCTTCGCGCTGGTTCTATTGATACTCAATCTATTGTTTCTTGCCAACTGGATTGGACTGATCCCGGATGAGGCTGAATTGACCATGGAACTGCGTAAAGGATTGAGTGAGTCTTTGGCTCTCCAATTCTCTTCGGCAGCAGATCAGGGTGAATTACAGTTAATACAGAATACTTTGCGAGCGGTGGTGGAGCGAAATGATGATATTCGTTCTGCTGCAATTCGGACTACTAACGGTCAATTACTTGCTCTGGCCGGTGAACATCTGGCGCACTGGAAAACCCCGATTGATGGAAAATCAACATCGACCCAGGTGCTGGTCCCCGTCTATCGTCAGGGTAAGAAATGGGCAACGGTGGAAATCCGCTTTGCATCGCTCTGGGCAAGCGACTGGTTGCAGGGCTTCGCTAACTCTTTTATCGGGCTGCTACTGTTCATTGGCATAAGCAGTTTTCTCTGTTATTTCTTTGTTATCAAAAGAACCTTGCGTGAACTTGACCCCTCTGCCGTCATTCCTGAACGGGTTCAAAAAGCATTTGATGTCCTCCAGGAAGGGGTACTGGTTCTTGATGAAAAAGAGCAGATTCTGATGGCGAACAAATCATTTGCTAAATTGGTCGGAAAATCGCCAAAAAAACTTATCGGGCTCAAAGGTTCAGAACTGGGTTGGGCAGATTGTCAAAATGCCGAACAGATCAAACAACTCCCCTGGCTCAAGGTCTTGAATAGCGGGGTAGAGCACAAGGACTCCTCGCTGCGATTATTGGATAACCATGGCAACGAAATTAAATTGACTGTCAATGCGGTCATGATCTCAGATAATGACAATAAATGTCGTGGTAGCCTGGTGACGTTTGACGATATCACCCAGCTGGAAGAGAAAAATTTCAAACTTAATGATCTGGTGGAACAGCTCCAGTTGAGCAAGGAAGAGATTCAAGTCAAAAACGAAGAACTGGAATTTCTTGCCAATCGCGATCCCATGACTCTGTGCTTGAACCGGCGCTCACTGGATCGACAATTCGATACTTTATTCACCAAAGCCAAGCTTGAAATATCACAACTTTCCTGCCTGATGGTTGATATTGACCTGTTTAAGACAGTCAACGATCGCTTTGGTCATTCAATCGGTGATCAGGTGATCAAGGCGGTTGCTGACATACTGAAGAATTGTACCCGTGATAGCGATCTGGTCGGTCGCTATGGTGGTGAAGAATTCTGTATTATTTTACCCGGGTTAGAACTGGAGAAGGGGGCTGAAATTGCAGAAAGGATACGTAGAGATATTGAAAAGGATCTTTGTGGCGGGGTTAAAATTACTGTCAGTCTGGGTGTTTCGTCACTGGAACAGAATGTCGGAAAGCCGGATGAACTGATTATCCAGGCCGATAAAGCCCTCTACGCTGCAAAAGCCGGGGGGCGAAACCGGGTGGTCAACTGGGGAGGAAGTGAGGCATTAACGAGTGTTATTGATGTCGGCACAGAACAGCAACAAGCGACAGAAGTGGATACTGGCGCCGGCCAAACCCAGTTGCTAGGTAAAATCAAAGAACTTGAGGGACTGTTAGAAAAACGGACTCTCGAATTTGAACATTTTGAGATGTACGATATCCAGACTGGCCTACCAACACGGTCGCTGTTTGAAGATCGGGTTGCCCATGAAATTGCCAGAAGTAAGCGAAAAGGTAGTCTGGTGGTCATTTTATCAATGAGCATCGACACCATCAAACGGGTCTATGAAACTTTAGGGCACAGTGCGGCTGAACAGTTGGTCAGAGCCTGTGGGCAACGTTTAAACGATGTCCTGCGAGAAGATTTTGATACCGTGGCGGTGCTGGAAGGTATGGAACATGACAGTTCAATCTCTTTGATTAATCAGACTGAATTTGGTGTATTACTGACAGATATCAAGCAGATTGACCATGTCACCTGGGTGCTGAAGCGACTGCAGAATGCTTTTTCCAAGTCTTTTCAAATTAAAAACCAGCAAATTTTCACGAACAACTATATTGGCGTCAGCGTTTATCCACACGATGGTCAAACGGTGGAAGAGCTGTACAGCAGTGCAGTCAGCGCCTGCAGTTATGCACAAAAAATAAATGGCGACAAACATTACCTATTTGCATCACAGAAGATCAACGCCATGGCGACAAAACAGCTGCAGATTGAAAGTAACCTTCATACAGCGATAGAGAACAATGAACTGACTTTACACTACCAGCCACAGGTTGAAACTGCTACAGGGCGTGTTGTCGGGGTTGAGGCACTGTTACGCTGGCATAATACTCAGCTTGGCCAGATCCCACCGAGTCATTTTATTCCGGTGGCTGAACAATCAGGGCAGATTAACCAGATCGGTGATTGGGTTCTCTATCAGGCGTGTCAACAGCTTAGAACTTGGCTGGATGATGGCCTGGCGATCAGTTCGATTGCGGTTAACCTCTCCGGAATGCAGTTACAGCAGCAAAATTTAGCCCATCGGATTGCGGAGATTCTCAGTCAATTCAATCTGGAGCCCCATTTTCTTGAAATTGAATTAACGGAAAGTGCGCTGGTTCATGCTTTTGATAAATCCTTTACCGTTTTGCAGAAAATTAAAGATATGGGGATTCGGGTGACGATGGATGATTTTGGTACCGGCTATTCATCTCTATCCTATTTAAGAGATATTCCATTGTCCTGCGTTAAAATTGATCGTTCTTTCATTATGGATATTGGTAAGGATGAAAGTGCTGAAAAGCTGATCGCATCGATTATCTCCATGGCGCACAGTTTAGGCTTACAAGTTGTTGCAGAAGGCGTTGAAGAACAATATCAGGCCGACTATTTAAGCACTCTAGGTTGCGAATATCTCCAGGGGTATCTGTTTGGAAAACCGGTTCCGGAAGGAGAAATTCCTACGTTCTTCAAAACCGAATTCGGTATTTCAGCCACAGCTTAAAGGTAATTTTAAAGATGGAAGATTTAATGGAGAAGATCAAGAGCTCAGCGCAATTAATCACGCTGCCAGAGATTTATCTGCGCTTGAAAGAGTTGCTGGCTGATCCTGACTATACCATGGCTGAAGTCGCCCTGCTGATCAGTCATGACCCCGGTCTGGCTGCACGGGTTCTACGCATTGTTAATAGTCCATTGAATCGCCGTACGGCTAAAATAGAAAAAATTAGTTATGCGGTGAGTTTACTTGGCGCTCAACAGGTTCACGATGTTGTCCTTTGTGCCTCAGTGACGGAAACTTTTGATGGAATCCACAGTGATGTCGTCAACATGAAACAGTTCTGGCAACGCAGCATATATTGTGCGATCACGGCTCGACAACTGGCAATAAAATGTAAAGTAGAATGTGAGAGGCTATTTCTGCTTGGTCTGCTTGCCGATATTGGCCACCTGTTTATGTATCTGAGTATCTCTAAACAGGCTCAGCAAGCGATTGTTCAGGCACATGAGGAGCAGAGACCCCTTTATCTGATAGAGAATGAACAACTTGGTTTCAATTATGCTGAGGTGGGGGGAATGATGATGAAAGAGTGGTCATTACCGAGGAGCTTGCAGATTCCGATCACCTACCAAACCGATCCAGGCAAAGCTAAACCGTTTCCATTGGAAACCGGCTTACTCCATATTGCTATTTTGTTGGTACAAGCAGATCTGGGAAAAGGTGAATTTGGGGAAGGGGTCTATGTGGTGAATAAAAATGCCTGGACTGCAACAGATCTGACCCTGGAAGATTGTTTGAATGCAAGAGATATCGCAGCGGAACAATTTAAAATAGTCACTGAAAGCATTTTAGGTTAGATTTTTAATTAATTTTATATTATGATAATAAATTATGATACCTAGACAGATATTAAATAATTCACACTATTTGCTGTTAATCGCTCTTCTACTGTTAATGACAGTGTTATCCGCTCAAGCAACAACCCTCTCCCAATCCGTTGAGCAGGCGCTGTTGAGCAATCCACAACTGCAGGCTCTAACTTATAATCAACGGGCTATCGAGTACGATCTGAAGCAGGCAAAAGGGGGCTATCTGCCATCTCTCGACCTGTTGCTTGGCTATGGCTACGGCCAGTTCAGCGAAGATGATTCTGGAAGTTTTTCTAGTGACCCTGATGATAATGACTGGAAATCACGCAGCAATGCAACTATCCGGTTAGTCCAAAAAGTTTATGATGGCGGTGAAACAGGTAACCAGGTTTCTATCCGCAAGGCGCAGCTCAATTCGGCCGATCATTGGACCAAGGCAACTGCACAGGCCGTGGCCCTGGAGACAATATCTGCCCATCTGAGTGTTTTTCAGCAGCGCGAATTGATTTCACTCGCTAAAAAAAATCTGCAAATTCACCGTAACATTTATGCATCATTAGCAGAACGTGAACAGGCTGGAGCCGGAAATATTGCTGACGTAACTCAGGCCCAAGCGAGATTGGCACGTGCTGAGTCAACCCTCTACTTAAGCCAGGCTGATCTCAGCCGTACGATTGCCAAATACACCCAGGTTGCAGGGTCACCTCCGCAAGAACTGACCTACGCTGCGGATCCAAGAACATTACCAGGGGATCTTACAACCATTCTGCAACGTCTGGAAAAACACAATCCAGAGTTGCTGGCGGTGACAGCAGAAATGGCAGAGGCAGGTTCCCGTTTAGCTCTGGCACGGGTTAACTATAAACCCAAGATTGATCTTGAATTGAGTAGCCGCTACACCGACCACATGGATGGAAACGACTCCTGGCAGAACAGTAATGCGGCGATGCTTAATCTGCGCTGGAACCTGTTCAATGGCGGGCAAGATAAAGCCGGTATCGGTGCGGCATTATTCCGCAAGAATCAAAGTCGCTCAAAACGCGCTGCCAAATTAGCTGAACTCACAGAAGAGGCGGCAACCGCATGGGCAAACTATGCCTCATTGCAGCGGCAGAAAACCGCTTATTTTGATGCGGTAGAGTTCAGTCGTAAAACCTTTGAAGCTTATTTAATACAGTTTGCCTATTCCCAGCGTAGCTTGCTTGACGTGCTCAGTGCCGAAAATGAATATTTTCAATCTGCCGTGCAATTAATCAGGGTTGACATAAATGCAACTCTCACGGCTTATCATCTGCTTGCGCTATCTGGCAATATTCAACCTTCTTACGGTACCGATGCCGTTCCCGAGTATTATCATGAACTGACTCAATCGTTACCGATGGCCGGTGCCAATTGACCTGAGGTAAAACGGGTCTACCTCAAAGAAGGGGGCAATAAAATCAAGCCATGATACAACCTAAAAATGGGCCAGCAAAATTTGCTGGCCCATTGATTTTATTGGTACGCCCGACAGGATTCGAACCTGTGACCTCTGCCTCCGGAGGGCAGCGCTCTATCCAGCTGAGCTACGGGCGCATGGGCTGTACTATATACGCTATACCCCCACTTAATGCAACTGGAATTCATGGTTTCAGTCGCTCTATTTCTGAGATAGTCGTGCTGAAACAGGCACTCTTAATTGGGGAAGATTAGAAAAATCACTCCTGATGACAATATAACCGGCCAACCGTTTTTTATCTGCTGGGAATTCCGCTGAAACCTTCAACTGTGCCCGTTCGCCCGGGGCAATGATCAACGGTGATAACTGAGCTACAATTCCAGGATTGGTTGTTTCTGGAGCGTGCAAAGTAATTGTTCGAGTTGATTCATTGACAATTTCAACTTTGGCCTGCAATAGAGTATCTTGCCCGACAACTCCCCAGTTGATCCGTCGGGGTTGCAAAAACAGCTCAGGTTTGACATTCCCTTGCAGGCTGAAGGTCACAGCACCATGTTCCGGGTCATTCGTTTCAAAGGAGACTTCCTTTTGCACCACCCCACGAAATCCCCGTGAATCAAATTTTAACTGCAACTCAGCCATAGAGCCCGGGGTCAACCTGCTAGTTGTCAACAGGGCGGCCGTACAACCGCAAGAGCTGCGTAACCGGCTGATTTCCAGTATCTGATCCCCGGCATTGTAAAAACGAAAGTTATGTGTAATCTCAGCACCCTGGACAATCTCACCGAAATCATAGTTCACCTGCTCAACAACCAACGCTGGTGCGGCAAAAACAGAACCTGAAGCGAATAACGACAGCAGCAATAAAATACAATAACGCATAATCAACCCTTTATACTTTCGGATAATTTTCTAACAATGCTGAATCATAGCATATTTTCTCGCTCTAAAACACGACAGGGATCAGTTGCAATTGACAGAACTGCTTTTTTCCTGCTATAGCTTAGAGTCAAACTACAGGCATCAGGGAGTAAAGACAAAATGGCAGAGCAAAACCGTAAAATTATTTTTTCTCGTGAAAGAATAGCTGCCGAAATCAAGCGCCTTGGTCAAGAGATCACTCAGGACTATGGTGATGAAGAGATCATGTTGGTTGGAGTCTTGAAAGGCTCCTTTTTGTTTATCGCCGACCTGATTCGGGAAATTCAAACCCCATCAGTCATTGATTTTGTCCGCCTGGCAAGCTATGGTTCCGGCACCAAGACCTCTGGAATCATTGAGTTTCGCAAGGAACTTGAAATGTCGATCCGTGATCGTCATGTTATTATTGTCGAAGATATTGTTGATAGCGGCTATACTCTGGAGTGCCTTTACAACAAGTTGTTACTACAGGAACCCCGCTCTTTAAAGATTTGTACCTTGATTGACAAAAGAGCTCGCCGGGAAGTTGACATCGAAGCAGATTATATCGGTATCAGCATAGAAGAGGGTTTCATTATCGGCTACGGACTTGATCATGACGAAAAGTACCGTAACCTCCCCGACATATACTTGGTTGAAACTTCCTGACCCGATGTTAATCGGGGAGGCAGGTCTTTAGCCTGAATGAATGACAGCACCAGGCACAAACATACTGAAGTGAAAATAAGTTACCATCTGAGTTGGTCCTAACAAAGGAGAACGGCTGATGATCATTACTTGTCCCGAGTGTTCAACCAGATTTAAGATCAATTCCGATCGGGTTCCTGACCAAGGTGCAAAGGTACGCTGTGCTCGCTGCAAGCATGTTTTTCTGGCTGAAAAACCACTTGACCCGGATTCACTATACCCCGAAGAGGTGGAAACTTTTCTAGAAGACCCAACCACCGATTCAGAGGAGCAGTCATCCCCTGAAGAAAATTTAAGTGAAACTTCTGCCGATGATGTTGATTTCAGTTACGATAAATTCCAGGAACTTGATTCCAAAACGCCACCGGGGGAAACCTTTACCCTCGGGGTGGAACCTGCAACTGAAGATGAAAACTTCTTCTCTTCTAATCAGGAGATGGAGACAACCTCCAGCAGTGACACTGATGACGATTTCACTTTTACAGAATCGACGGGAGAACCTGTCAGTACTATTGAAAAAGTTCTTGCAACCGAAGAGGAAGCTCTGCGTGTCAATGAGCCTGTTGTCGATGAAAAGATCGTCAATGAGCCGGTCACAACAGATGAATATTCAGCGGAACCCGAATTCATATCACCACCGGCTCAGGAAAAGAAAGGTGGTCCAGTTTCCAGTATCATCAGAATTCTGTTACTGCTGATTCTGGGTGTTCTGATTATTGGTGGCGTATTCGTCTACATCAATGGGCCAGATCAGCTGAATCAGACGATTAAACAAATTTTTGGACAACAAACTGATCGATCGGTGCAAAGCGGTCAGGTCACCCTCGGCAAATTGGAGGGGAAGTTTATCAAAAATGAGCATGGTGGTGATTTTTTTTGGATCCATGGAGAAGCGATCAATAGGTTTCCGCAGCCACGTGCCGCAATACAGGTCAAAGGGGTTATTTTCGATCACAATGGCAAGCCACTGCTACAAAAAACGGTCTTTTGTGGCAACCCGATCAGCCTGCAAGAGCTGCAATCATTGTCATACTCCGAGTTAGAAAAAATTATGGGGAACCAGTTTGGTAAAGACCTCAGTAATATGAAAATTGACAGCAATAAAGCTATCCCGTTTGATATCGTTTTCAAAGACATGCCACAAAATCTCTCAGAATTCAGCGTTAAAGTCACCTCCTCAGAAGCAGTCACAAAATAATCCCCCATCCTCTCGTTAAACAACACCCCCAGCAACGAATAGTTTGAGCAAAAACAATCATCATTGTTAGATCCATTTGGCATTAAAATGTATCAGTTAGATTGTTGATCTGGCAGCTGGTATCTCTGTCTGGTTAATACCTTTTCGATCACGACTGAAAACACAATAACCCGTGGTAATGACACCAGCAGACGAATAACGGTGAACTGCACACCCAGAATGGTCGCTTCCATAATACTCATCGGAATCATCACCAAAGATGCTGCGATCAGATAAGTCATGATCATCGAATAGTGCGCACCTTTATGATAAAGGGCGTTGGCCACCGGAAAGGCGATAAAAATCAGGATCTTAAGATAATGGGGAAGAATTTTACGAAACTTTTTCAGACCAATGTTTATCCCGTTAAAAGTTTTTTCCCGATCAGAGATGAAAGAATAACCAGCAACAGAGAAAATCAGGAGATCCGTTTACCACTTTTACTGACCGCACCAAGAGATTTCTTGATCTTTAGACTTGATTTACCAGTAATAAGGCGAACATCCTTGCTCAACGAAAAATAACTCCAGAACCAGGCTAATAATACCGATATTCTCCGGCGAAAACTGATCAGCGGAAAAATGTGGATGACTCCCCAGATCAGCCAGGCAAAAAAACCGGAAAAGTGTTTCCCGCCGATTGTTGCCACCGCATGATTCCGACCAATTGTCGCCATTGAACCTCTATCGTGATAAACAAAGGGTTTATAGTTTATCTCTTGACCCTGCTTTCTGCAGATATCTATGGCGACATATTGCCCCATCTGAATTGCCGCCTGTGCCACTCCAGGAACCTGCTGCTGACTATCACTATCAATAACATGTGCCAGATCGCCAATGACGTAGACCTCTGGAAAACCAGCAATCGACAGGTTATCGGTCACCAACACTCGCCCCTGATGATCCAGTTCAACACCAAGGGATTCTGTCACATCAGAGCCACGCACACCAGCAGCCCAGATAACATTTTTCGCGGCAAGAAACTCTTCACCAATGGTGATTCCCCCGCTCTGAATATTGGTCACCAAGGAATTCAAGCGTACCACGACCCCCATATCCTGCAAATCATGTAAAGCTCGATCTGCGAGTTTTTGCGGTAATGCCCCAAGCAGTCGGTCAGCGGCTTCAACAAGAATGATCTCTGCCGTTGTCGTATCTATATTGCGAAAATCTTTAGGAATTGTCTGGGAGGCAATCTCCTTTAAAGCCCCCGCCAGTTCAACCCCGGTTGGACCACCACCAACGACAATAAAAGTCAATTCTGCCTTACGAGAAGCAGCATCAGCTTCCCATTCGGCAGTCTCATATGCCGAGAGGACGCGCCGGCGAATTTCTAAAGCATCATCGACAGTTTTTAGCCCTGGGGCCAGAGGTGCCCAGTCATCATGGCCGAAATAGGAATGGGTTACGCCACTGGCAAGCACCAGGTAATCGTAGCAGACATCACCACTTGGAAAATGGGCAACTTTAGCCTCCAATTCGACCCCCAGCAGGGTTTCCATCACAACCCGGACATTCTGTTGCTTGCGTAGGATTCTGCGAATCGGGGCAGCAATATCAGCAGGGGACAGGACTGCTGTTGCCACCTGATAGAGAAGCGGCTGAAAAAGATGATAATTATGGCGATCAAAAAGGGTGATATTAGCATCGGCAGTAGCCAGACCTTTGGCACATTCTAACCCGGCAAACCCACCACCAACGATCAAAACAAGTGGATTTTCAGACAAAGTTGAAAAATCGGCAGGCATATCAGGACACCTTTCTCAAATAGATCCGGTTGGTCTAAAAATATCGGGTAAATCTCAGTTTCAAATTATGGGGAAAAGGGAGACAATTCCACTCTCACCAGAATTAAAAGTCAGTTATGTTGTTTCGCTTTGAAATATTTCAACTCCTGACAAAAGATTCCGAAAAGAATCAGGGTTCCCCCTATAATAGAGTTGAGGTTTGGCTGTTCTCCACGAAAAAGAAAAGCCCACAGAACCCCAAGAACGGGAACCAGAAACAGGTAAATAGCAAGTTCTCCAGCTTTTACCTGCTGCAACAACCAGAACCAACTACAACTGATAACCGCCGAGTTAAAGACTGCAAGGATAATCAAAATACCAAAAAACTCAAGGTTCCACTGGATAGCAGGCTCTTTCATCAGAAGAGAAATGGCAATAAGAATGGCACCGCCAAATAGGAGTTGCCACGCTGAAAAAGCAAATAGAGACTCGGACAGTTTTAAATGGCGGCCAAGAACTGTACCGATGGCAGCAGCAAGAGATGTGGTTAAAGCAAGAGCAGCACCGGTCAGCAAGGATCCTTCAGGCTGGGTGAAAGATGGCAAAATGATGACAAAAACACCGGCAATTCCCATGCCAAAGGCGATTATTTGCTGAAATGAAAGACGTTCACCGAGAAACATAAAAGCAATTAAAACGATAAAAAGAGGTTGTGCATTGCCGAGAATCGACGCCAAGCCGGCTCCGGCAAAGCTAGGGCTCACAAACATTGAACCGAAAGTCAAGGTTGTTGCTGTCAAGGCGACTCCCGGGAGCCACTTCAAAAGTCTCCTTTCTGGAAAGACCCGCTGTCCAGAAAGTCGTGAAAAAATCAGTAAGACTCCCCCGCCAAGAATTGTTCTGAAACCAGCAAAAGCAAAAGGTGGTGCGGACTGTAACCCTCTGAGAATCAAGACATAGCAGGCTGATGAGACAATGATAATATAGGCTAAAACGACAATCTTTTTTATATGATTTGTCACTGTTTTCTCTTAATAGTTCAAAGTGTCACTATTTTGGTGGTAAGGAACCACCGTCCATCTGCGGCTAAACAGCCAGCAGATGGACGACTTTTTTGACTTGGATCAACTTGCATCTACACCGTTATGCGTATCCCGGTCCATGTTCTGATCCATGTTCTGATTCATGTTCTGATTCATGTTCTGATTCATGTTCTGATTCATGTTCTGGTGCATGTTTTGATCCATGTTCTCGTTCATATCCCGGTTCATCCCCCGGTTCATCCCCCGGTTCATCCCTTGGTTCATCCCTTGGTTCATCCCCATACCTTGTGAGGAGTTACCATTCTGGTTGCCACCGTCGTGTCCACCGCCATTGTTTCCACTGCCGTCGTGTCCACCACCATTGTTTCCACTGCCGTCGTGTCCACCACCATTGTTTCCAC
>JAGGWI010000130.1 GCA_021157505.1 Desulfuromusa sp.
GTCACAGTGCCAAAGATCGCACTTTTCTGTAACTCCATCACCTCCCTGGCAACCTCAAGATTGTCAAAAAAAGGAGCTGATTTTATATCATAACAACGCGACAATCAAAAGAACCGATAAAAAAAGAGGCTCTATTGATTAGATAGAGCCTCGCAAAATTGCATAAATTTTGGCGGAAAGAGCGACGATTAATGCTTCTCAGCTTGTATATCGAATCAAATATTCCTCCGCAATCTCAGCAATTTTCACTATATCCATATGAGCATTATTAATGACCAGATGGTAAAGCAGGGGATCTGCAATAATTCTATCGGCAAACCGCCGGATAAAATCATCGCGCTGATGCTGATGTAAAGCGATATATTCTATAGCGGCCTTCTCACTCAGATGATGGCTCTGCATAATCTTCTGAATACGAAATTCAGGAGCAGCAACCAACCTCAGATTGATACAGTTGGGCAAATCCTGAACCGCAAAAACACTCCCCCGACCAACCAAAACACAATTTCCCCGACGGGCAAAACTGCGGATAACAGAACGCATATGGGTGAAGATTTCTGTTTCCTCCGCCCTGCTACTGTCCAGAAACATCGAGAAAATTGCTTTGAGTGAAGAAGGGGTATCTTGAGATCTTTCGATCTGCTCAACAGTAAATCCGGAAAGTTCAGAGACCCGGTCAATAACCTCCCGGCCAACAATAATCCAAGGCTCCCCCGCAACCCGTGCGTTTAACCGCTTAATCAACTCCTCTGCCAAGGGATAGGCCTGGCAGCCGAATTCCCGTGCGATAGTAAAACATGGAGACGGCTTCCCCTGCTCCACGACCTGTTGCATCCGATGCCATGCCTGTAGTTTTGCTTCCTGTTGTGGGGTCCATAAATTATGAAGTGCCATAACTGCCTCCCTTCCAGTAGGTTTTTAAGCTAGGAGATTGTCGGACTTCACAGTGAATCTACTGCGATTCGCAAAGCCCGACAGCCTCCTAGAAAAATATATACAGCGATGTCTGTTAATTATAGCTGACAATCAACAATTTCGGGGCGTTTCAACCATTTTTTTACAAATAAAAGGTAATAATTGGAAAAATACTTGTCGCGTGCTAATTAACAATATCGTCAATAAACATTATCTGTTATAATCACAGATTATTAATGATTTTTCGTGTCTCCACGGTGAACGTGTCGAGGCCAGAAAAAATAGACACAAAGGTTTCAAAGTGGCCATTCCAAAGGGGGATTATGGCTGCTAGCGTACGTAATTTAGCCGGAAGAACCCTTTTGTAGACCCCGCACAGAGCGGAGCGGTCGCTGACGAAAGGGTGCCGGAATGAGCCGCAAAATTCTGCGGACAGAAAGGTTTAAAAAATGAGTAAGAAGATGCTTATCAACGCATCTCATCCGGAGGAGAACCGGGTGGCGATCGTTGTTGACGGAATTTTGAGCGAACTCGATATCGAGATTGCCGGGCAAGAACAGACTAAAGGGAATATCTACAAAGCGGTGGTGATTCGGGTTGAGACCGGACTTCAGGCCGCTTTTGTTGATTATGGCGCCGAAAAACTTGGTTTTCTACAAATCGGCGAGGTGCATACCAAACTCTACCCACCTAAAAATGAAACCAAAGGTCGCCCACGGATCGCAGAGATTCTTCAACGCGGTCAGGAAATACTGGTACAAATTGTCAAAGAAGAACGAGGCAATAAAGGTGCCGCTTTAACAACATTTCTGTCGATTCCCGGCCGCTATATGGTGTTGATGCCCGACAGCACCACCAAGGGTGTCTCACGTAAAATCAGTGTTGATTCTGAGCGCAGGAATCTGAAAAAAACGATGACCGAGTTGGATTTGCCGGAACGAATGGGCTATATCGTCCGGACCGCAGGGATCGGCAAGGACAAAGATGAACTTAAACGTGATTTTGATTATCTGGTCCGTTTATTTGAAGGTATCGTCGCTCGCAAAGATGAAATCAAAGCTCCAGCACAGCTCTATCAGGAATCAAATCTGGCGATCCGCTCAATCCGGGATTATTTCAGTACTGAGATGGATGAAGTCCTGGTTGATGACCACAAAGTTTTTCAGGACACCAAAGATTTCTTCTCACTGGTGATGCCGGAACTTAAACATCTGGTTAAACGCCACCGTGAACGCCGCCCGATTTTCTCCCGTTATCAAATTGAAGAACAGATTGATGGTTTAGCCAAAAATCAGGCCCCCCTCCCCTCAGGGGGATCGATTGTCCTCGACCAGACCGAAGCTTTGGTCGCCATCGATGTCAATTCTGGAAAAATGTCAGGCGAAAGTGGAATAGAAGCAACAGCCTATAAAACCAACCTGGAGGCAGCAGCTGAAGTTGGACGTCAACTGCGACTGCGTGATCTTGGCGGCTTGATTGTCATAGATTTCATTGACATGCGTGACCGTAAAAATATCAGAGAAATAGAGCAGGAGATGCGCAAAGCGCTAAAAGACGACAAAGCCAAGGTATCGGTCGGAAGGATCAGTCAGTTCGGTCTTCTTGAAATGAGTCGGCAGCGTTTAAAACCGGTTTTAAGCGTCGGTGCCTACCTCGAATGTCCACACTGCAAAGGTATTGGAAAAATAAAAAGTATCGAAGCCCAGGCTGTCGTGTTCTTACGTCAGGCACATACGGCAGCAGCTAAAGGGCAGATCGGTCATATTGAAGCCAACGTTCCACTGGAAGTTGCTAACTACCTACTCAATCAGAAACGCGCTACCATCGGCGAGCTCGAACGGCAGCTGAAGCTTAAAATTTCACTTTTTGGCCGAGTCGACCTCCTGCCGGGAGATCTGGAGTTGGAACTGCATAAGCGGGAGAAAGAACAAGAGACGACCCGCGAAATTATGCCGGTATCCCATGACAATCAGATTGAACATGCCCTGGCTGCAGCTCAGCAAGTGGAACAAGTGGCGGAGAAACAAGATAAAGAGCAAGCTGAAGAGAATACAGACAGTACTGTTACGGAGCAGACCAACGGAGCGGAACCGGCGGAGAAGAGCAAAAAACGTCGCCGCAGACGGCGCAAAAAACCGGCCACAAGCAATCAGGAAACTTCTGAACAGAGCCTACAAGAATCTGGCGATGTACCCTCTACGGAAGAAACCCAAACTGAGCCAGCTCCCCAACCTGAATCCGGGGAGAGTAAAAATACACAATCAACAGAACCGCAACCGGCAGAAGAGAAACCGAAACCTCGCCCACGTAGAAGAGGTAGAAGGAAACCAACTGTCTCAGCAGAAGCTACAGTGGAAGAGAATAAAGTAGCAACAGAACAGAATCTGGTTCCACAAAAAGAAGCTGAAGTAAAATCAGAAGTTACTGCATTACCTGCAGCAACAGACCAAGCGACACCTGCAGCAGCAGAAAAACCGAAACGGCGCCCCCGCAGAGCAACTAGGAAAACCGCCGAAACAGCCACGACCAGTCAGGAAAAAACTCCGACAGAAAAACCGGCAACAGAAACAATTGCGGCTGAGACCAAACCTGCTACAGCGCCAGAAATTGTGACTGAAGAGAAACCAAAACCACGACGGGCTCCAAGAAAAGCGGCTAAAAAAGTTGTCACTGAAACAGAAACTGTTTCCGCAGCAGAAGTCGTGAGTGAAGAAAAACCGAGGCGACGCCCCCGTAGAGCGGTCAAGAAAACTCCAGCCGTTTCCCCGACTGAAACAGAACCTGCTGTTGATACAGAGAAAGCCACCGCTGAAAAACCTAAACGGCAGCCCCGGAAAACGGCTAAAAAACTTCCAGAAGTTGTTTCTGATAACACTTCTGAAGTGACCGATAAAACACCGGCTGCTGATACAAAAAAGCCGCAACGGCGGCCAAGAAAAGCTCCGGTCAAAAAACCAGAGCCACAAACAGAATCACCCACTTCGTAAATATAAAAGACCGGGTTCCATTAGGAACCCGGTCTTTTATTTGAAATAGTTTCGATTTGATCTGACAACCATTGTCTGGTTTAGCCGGGTTCAATACCTCCTTCTGATTCAAAACTTACTAGTTTTGAAAAATGGTTGGTTATGGCAGGAGCGCAGCGAGTGTCCTCCGTGTGATGCTATTGTTATCTGTGTTTTGTCCGCTTCAAAGTGTAAATATATGCGTCTACGACAGTTTCATTTTGGAGTTTCACTGTCGTTAACACTCGCTCATATGCTTCTCCTTCAAACTCATCCAGCTCAGGCCAATGCTTTGAGATTTTATCGGAGCTAAACAGAAAACCTTCAACCTTGTCACCTTCCTTGTCGAGAGTAATCCCAGGGTAGCCCATCGCTGAACCCCAACCTTCCTGACGCAAGATTCCAATCACACTTGCTTTTTCCCATGTGCCACCAATATTTCTCATGATATGCTCGTTGGGACGATCTGGACCCAATGTGCCATATATAAATAATTTTTTTATCATATCCATTCTGATGGTTTCTAGCAGCTAACGTTTACCGCCCGGTTGATTTTATGGTTAGTAGACTTAACTAATATATTAGTAAGCAATATTTCTTCAGTGAAAGTCATTAAATCTCTTTTATGGCTTCATTTTCAATAATTGCTACTGGAGGGCGTTCTTGTTCATTGACAATAAGTTTAAATATATCTGGACGAGAGTAGTGTCCCGTTGGATCCATATCATATCGTGCTTTTACAATATCATCTAAATCAATCTCAGCAGAAATTAAACCTTCTTTATTATAGAGAGGGCCAGCAATGACCTCACCCATTGGGGATATAATTACACTCCCTCCTCGAATTAAAGGTTTGTCCTTTGGCCATGTTTGGTCTTTACTATTTCCATCAGATGGCGGTTCTTGGTACTGACATGCGCTTACTAAGAAATTTCTGCCTTCATAAGCTATATGTTGCATACTGGCTTGCCATATGTCTCGATCATCTACAGTCGGTGCACACCATATTTCTAGGCCTTTGGCATACATTGCCGTTCGCAATAAAGGCATATAATTTTCCCAGCAGATGGCAGCTCCTACTCGTCCTGCCGATGTTTCAATTACAGGAATTGTCGATCCATCTCCTTGTCCCCAAATTAATCTTTCACTGGCAGTAGGCATCAACTTTCGGTGCTTCGTAATCTCTCCAGCATCCGTTATAAACAGAGCTGTGCAGTACAGGGTTGTGCCACTACGTTCAATAATACCGATGACAATTGAGGTATGACAATCCTTTGCAAGTTCAGTAAGAGCAAGAACTTCTGGGCCATCAATATCAATGGCCTGTTGCCAGTACTGCAGAAATTCTTCACGTCCTTCATCGGTTCTATAACCTACCCGGGTACCAAAATCCGACCCTTTTGGATACCCTCCTAAAAGAGCTTCCGGCATTACTAATAAATCACAATTTGAATTTTGGATACTTTCTTTATAGCCCAAGATTTGATCCAAGGTTTCAACAGTTCCCAGTGGAGAAGAACCGATTTGCAAAGCAGCTATTATTTTCCTTTTCATACCAAAACCTCGATATTCTTAATTTATCTTATGAAGGGTAGGTGATTTTCGCAAAGGTTTTAAAAGATCAGCTCTTGAACCATCCCGGATATTGCTCCATTATGGATCAAGTCTGTTTTTCGAGCAAGAACGTGTGTTTCATACCTTCCCCGAAATTCAAGAGACTCGAGATGCGCAATTATCAAAACTTAGCACTTATGGCAGCTAATGGTGTTACTCGACAACCGTATTAATCAGTTTGTCAAATATCCTGTCAAAATGGATTGGCATATATCACTGGGATTTTTGGTAGAGATATAATGATGTTGGTTTTAAACAAATCTGGCAATGACTGGTTTTGATTGGACACCTGACTGGTCAAGTACAGTTCAAAATAGTCACAAAAAAGGGGAGCGACGCTATTCTTCCAACTGTTTGAGAATTTTCTGAAGTTTCAACAGTGTCTGTTTTAACTTGATTTCCCGACTGGCGGTTTCATGTGATTGTGATTCACTCTGACTTAAAGCAACTTCCATTGCCTTTCTGGTCGCGGTAATTGTTTTTTCCAACTGTTCGGACAATTCCACCCCGAACTGACGAAAACTTTCATCCAGCCCACGCCGTAACGCCCAGTTAATCTGTTCAACGTTCTGATTCAATAATTTCAACCCCTCTTCACGCAACCGCTTCACAGTTCTTTTACGGCGGTATTTCCGGGTCAAAAACTTGCGTGAAAAACGCTGCCCCAAAGGATCCATATCAGAGATAAACAGATCTTGACTCCAGCCTGATATTTCAAATTTTGTGTAGGAACGTCCTGCGGCAGGGGCATGATAAGGGATTTCAAATAGCTCAGCAGCAATCTGTCGAACCTGTTCAATCAATCGGTTACTGCGCTGCTGATGCAGGGACAATAGCTCCGTCGCTTCAGCTCGAATAATATCAGCAACATGACGCATCGCTGGAGCAAAGAAAACTGGTATTTCTTGCGCCAAATCCGCCCTCACCAAACGTTCCATCTCTTCGGTGTCTGCAATAGTTTTAACGAAGTTTTCCAGCTGAGCAATGATTTTTTCTTTAGCCTGAACACGAACTTTTTCAACTTCCTTATTTAAACGTTCGATAACCCTCTTTAAATCTCCAGATAAAATATCATCTGCCGCAAGTTTTTCTCTCTCGACATCAGGGATTGATTGTCGAAACTGCTCAATTCGTTGCTTCAGATCTGCCTCAGGTAGTAATAAAGCTCTTAAAGAAAGCTCTAGTTGCATCACAATATTGTTAAACTGATCACTGATTCGGCGTTGCAGAGATTCTTGAAATACTTGCTGTTTTTCCCGAGCAAAAAAATCAATGAGGTTCTGCTCCACCTGTTGCATGCCACTATTTTTCCAGCCATCAACATCACCAGACAGGCGTGCCTTTAAGCCGTTGCGCGCTGAAACCGCTAACACCAATGGAATGCCGTCACATAATGGCGCTAATTGATCGGCCAAAAATTTAAGTGAAGCTGTCTTCTCTTGCTCATCAAGAAAATCGATCTTATTCAGAATAAAAAAAGTTTGTGGTAAGCGTTGCCGGATTTCTTTGAGGTAATCGAGTTCTATTGCGGTGATCGGTGGATCGGGTGAAACCAGAAAAAG
The DNA here is from genome assembly GCA_021157505.1 of Desulfuromusa sp. Lineage (GTDB taxonomy): Bacteria > Desulfobacterota > Desulfuromonadia > Desulfuromonadales > Geopsychrobacteraceae > Desulfuromusa. The sequence goes on from JAGGWI010000130.1 coordinate 7,097, forward strand.
AGCGGCATCACACTGAGGAAGTACTTGGTAAGCCACTTCAGTATTGTGCTTATGGGTCGAGCCAATACCAGGGGTATCGATTAGAACAACACCTTGTTTGAGCATGGCTGAGGGGTGACCAATTTCGACCCGTTTCACTTGACGCTGGTTGCTTGGATTCCCCTCTTCAGTGACATAATCGACCAGGAAGTCCCCCAAAGATTGATCTGATGATGGGATAAACTTCACCGGATCGGCTTCTATATCGAAGTTCACCAGAACATTGACATTCTCTGCGGCACTGATAAAAGTTGGGATCGCAGTCACCGGAAGGATATCGGTTGGTAGCAACTGATCCCCAAGTAGAGCATTCAGCAGGGTACTTTTTCCACGCTTAAACTGACCCAGCACCGCTAAACGAAACTGGCCGGAAGCCAAGCGGGTTTGGAGAGATTCCAGCTCACTCCGGCCAGCAGAGTAATCATCATCCAGACAATCAAGGTGCTCCTGGGCTTGAGTTAAAATTTCAATCAAGCCAACCTTGCTGTCTGGATCACTTTGTTCCAACTTATCCTCTGGCAATTCGTACATTAATAACCCTCAAAAAAATACACCCTCAAATACACTGAAATAGCAGGTCAAAGAAAAACTCAATTTTCTTCGAAATCTCACTTTATCAGGAAAACAAGTCACTACTCAAGTAACGTTCACCGGAATCAGGAAGAATCACAACAATATTTTTACCAGAAAATTCAGCCTGCTGAGATAATCTGGCAGCAACAGCCGTTGCGGCACCGCAGGAAATCCCCGAAAGCAGTCCTTCCTCCCGGGTCAGACGTCTGGAAAAATCATAAGCCTCATCGTCACTCACCAATTCAACTCGATCAACCATATCCAGATCGAGAGTTCCAGGGATAAAACCAGCACCTATTCCCTGTATTTTATGTGGTCCGGGCTGCAACATTTCACCCGCAAGATATTGACTTATAACCGGGCTGGCAGCAGGCTCTACAGCAACCGACAGGATCTGCTTCCCCTGAACCTTTTTAATATAGCGGGAGATCCCACTGATGGTGCCTCCGGTTCCAACCCCGGCGACCAGGACATCAATCTCCCCTTCAGTATCATCCCAAATCTCCGGGCCGGTGGTTTTAAAATGAATCTCCGGATTTGCCGGATTCTTGAACTGATGCAATAACAGATAACGGTCAGGGTTCTCCTCTGCTATCCGCTCTGCTTCAGTAATCGCAGCAGCCATCCCCTTCGACCCGGCAGTCAAGATCAGTTTGGCTCCAAAAGCTTTAAGTACCTTGCGGCGCTCAATACTCATTGTCTCTGGCATCGTTAGCGTCAAGGGTATCCCCTTAGCGGCGGCGACAAAAGCAAGAGCAATCCCGGTATTACCACTGGTGGGCTCAATAATTTCCATCCCTGGCTTCAATGTCCCTTTTAGTTGTGCATCCAGGATCATCGCTGCGCCAATCCGACATTTCACTGAATAAGAGGGATTGCGCCCTTCCACTTTACCGTAGACATTTGCCCCACCGGGGGCAATCACCCGATTCAACTGTACCAGTGGCGTACGACCAATAGAAAGAGAGTTATCTGCAAAAATATGTGTCATTTTTAGCTCCTATAAATTTTAAATTAAACCCACTTAAGTTCTACATCCAGCTGGCCACAACAACCCCGCAACCAGTATGTAATGAATAATATATAAACCTAGTTCGACAGTCAAGAAAGAGCACATCAAAGACCGATATTTTCATGGGATTCAATTCAGACAGAGATTTCTGACTATGACCAACAGGTGAATATGTGTAATGGAAACAGATGGAAAGGGTATGAAAACAAAAAAAAGGGGGGGGGAAACCGAACAGATCAGAACTAAATTACTTAATTACTTTTTGGATAAAAATAAAACCAGAGCCCCGTCTCCACCATATTGTCTGGGGGCACGTGACCACTCAATGACCTGCTTTTTTCCCTCAGCGGACAGATATCGCTCTACCTCATTGCGCAGAGTTGGTTCACCAGCTTCAGAATGCAAACCCTTTCCGGTAATAACCAGCAATGTTTGCCAGCCGTGATGCCGCGCATTTTGAAGAAAATGATTTATCTTTTCTACAACTTCTGCACGTTTGAAACCATGGAGATCAAGGGAGGCATCCGGAACCAGTCTCCCCTGTTTCAGTTGTTTAATCCGTTTCGGCATTGCACCCAGTCGTGGTTGTTCTTCTGCATAGGAATCTTCAAAAGTGACTGAAAAATCCCCCATCGCAGCTAAAAAAAGGGCATGGTCGCTCTTATCTTCATCCTTATCTGCAATCTCAGATGCTGGTATTAAACAAGCTGACCCTTCGTCCTCAACCTCATCTGCCTGATTCAACCGCTTGACACCAAGCATCCCCATTTCATCAGCAAAAGAACCAGAAACCTCCTTATGGGATGGCTCCAAAGAGACCGTTTCCTCCCCCTTCTGTTCGCTATTTTCCAGATTGGAAGCAACAAACCCCTTCAAATGATTGAAAGGGTCATTATTGAATTCATGCTTTTTTGATTTGGCGGTTTTTTTCTTTTTAGTCATGGATGACCTCAGCGTAACACCTGCTTACGACGTCCAGTCATCGCTTTTGTCTGTTTCTTGATAATGGCACCCTGCTTCTCTAAATGGAACTGATACCACATATCACCAAAACCCTTCATTTTCATCTTTTTACCTGATTCAAGCAGGGCCACATTTTCCTGTAGATGCTCATCACTGGCTTTTTTGACCCCCTTTTTCAGTACCGCTATGGCCTTAGCACGCTCGCCAATACGATCCATACAAAAAGCGTAGACAGCATAAACCATAGGTTCTTTTCGATTCGCTGAAACTGCTTTTTCAAAGGTTTCAACCATTTTACTGGTTTTATTCTTTTTCATATAGGTGATTGCAAGCATCGATGTACTCACCCAGTTACGGACAAAACCTTTTTCCAAATAAGTAACTGATTCTTTAAAATCACGCTTCAAATAATAAATAGTGCCAATTTGTGAGAATATCTGTTGTTTGACATAAATCTGCCAAGCTCCATACTTCAAACCATCCTGTAGTTCTTTAATCGCTTTTTCACTCCGATTCGCCAGCATATCTCGCTGTGCGACCTCCATCAGGGCACCAACCTTTTTCATTGTAATTCTGGTCAACAACAGAAAACTCAGCGCAAAAATCACTGAAGAAACTGCCATAGTTATCCATATGTTGGTGGTAACAAACCTCATCATCAGTGCAGAAGATAAAGCAGAACAGGCAAGTGCAATCAATATATTAAGCATTTAAGTCATCCTTTGACAGATAGTAGACAGAAGAGGTTGAGATCGAGCATATTCCAGCGCTGAACCTTATCAACCTGCGCTGAAAAAGTCAAAACAATCGGGGCGAAAAGCCCTGACTCTTGAGAATATTTTGATTTAAAGAATGGAGTAGAAAGTGAGAAAACAAGGAGGTTTTCTGCATGAAGTGAAGAATCAGAATCGAAAAACGGCGCTATCCACTCGGCCAGATTCTGTCAGGTGGCAGAAACCATCAAGGTGAGTTTTTGACCAGGGCGGAGGATATGTCCGTTGGAAAGTTCATTCCAACGCCGGATTTGTTCTGTTGCAACATCAAACTGACGACCGATATCCCAGAGGGTATCTCCAGGGACAACCTTATAAATCAGCTTCCTGGATGGCCCTTTTTTTACCGCTTTTTTTGTCTCTTTTTTCGCGATAACACGGACACCCGGCTTTGAAACTGCAAGAATCTGCCCCGGTCTCAGGAGATTGCTCCAACCCAGTTTATTCCAGACCCGCAATTCTTTTTGGGTCACATTATTACGCCTGGAGATGGACCAGAGACTGTCACCGCTACGAACTTTATAGGTTCTACGGCGACTACGAACATAACTGTCGGCCAGCGCGTTGGTCGGAAGGGAGGTAAACCCCTCCCTCAAAGGGAGGATCAAATTATGACCAATCTGTAAAGCACGTGGATTTTTGATTTTGTTCAGCGCGACGATATCATTGACACGAATTTTATATTTTCGTGCAATCACCTGCAGCGTATCACCCGATTTAATCTGGTGGCGGTGATAACGTGCCCGCTGATGACTGGGAAGTTGTGTGTAAAGAACCCTGACCTGTTCGGCATAGCCAAAGGGAACTTTCAGCTGATAATCAATCACTCCAGGAGGAGAGCACCAGCGCTTCAACTCGGGATTCAGGTCTTTTAATTCCCGATAGCTGATACCGCAGAACCCGGCAATTATTTCAAGGTCTGTGGTCGTTTCCAGAGTGAACGTTTCATATTCAAGAGGCTCATAACATTTTAAATCGGAAAACCCATATTCTTCCAAATTTTTGACAATACTGAGAGCCGCCAGAAGTTTCGGCAAATAATCCTTGGTCTCATTCCGTAAAACATGACCTTGGGTCAGCATCCAAAAATCGCGGCTACCACTCTTTCTGATCGCCTTACTCACTTTACCACCACCGGCATTATATGCCGCCACCGCTAAATACCAGTCACCATCAAAACGTTTATGCAGGTACTTTAAATGCTTAGCCGCTGCCCGGGTCGATTTTTCCAGATCAAGCCGCCCATCCTGCCACCAGTCATTTTTCATACCGTATATACGACCGGTGCTTTCAATAAACTGCCAGGGTCCAGCTGCGTGGGCCCAACTGTAGGCACGCACATTAAATCCAGATTCAATCATAGCGAGATAGGCTAAATCGAGAGGGATACCCTCATCAGCAAATATCATCTGGATCTTCGGCACGTAGCGCCCGGCTCGTTTAAGCCAATGAGCAAACATTTTTTTACTGGAACCACTATAGCGTTTGATCAGTTTGTCAACCCGCGGATGCTGACTCAGGGGGAAATCTCCAAAATAAGGGAGTGGAGGCCCTGATTGTAAATATTCTATAAGAGATGCGGGGAGAGGCTCAACTTCGGGCAATTCATATTTTACAACAACAGGTTGTTTTTTTTCCGCTGCAATCTCAATCAAGGGTTGAGAAGGTCCATCTTCTGCTTGCATATTATCTGCTGGAAGTTTTTCCCTTTGAGGAGAAATTCCCAACGTCTGCGCTGCCGGGTTACAACCAACAAGCAGCAGCAGTAATAATACTATAGATATATTTTTGACCATTGAACCTCTCAGAATTTCCATACAGACATAAACATTAACAATAATTAACTACAGACTAGTAAAAACTATATCTAAAGTCAAGGGCTACTCCCTTTAAGTAATGAGTCATCCTCCTCGGCCCAAAAACGGTGCTGCAACTCCTCCAGTAGCGCTCCAAAGCTGTTCCGTTTCAAAGCAGAAACAGCAACAGCATCATACCGACGACAAATATGTGGCAGATCTTCAGCCGAAACCTGATCAATCTTATTAAAAACCAACAACCGCTGCTGAATACCCAGGTTCAGACTATCAAGGATTTTATCAACTGATTTAATCTGTTCTTCAAAGCGTGGATTGGATAAATCAACCAGATGCAATAACAAATCAGCATCTTCCAGCTCTTCCAGTGTCGCCCGGAAAGCACCGATCAAGCTCGGTGGCAGATCGCGAATAAAACCGACGGTATCGGTAATGATCACTTCCCTATCAAGTGGAAAACGTAACCGGCGAGTTGCCGTATCCAGAGTGGCAAAGAGTAAATCCTCGGTAAACACGTCGCTCTGGGTCAGTGCATTTAACAAGGTTGACTTTCCAGCATTGGTATAACCGACGATAGAAACAATCGGCAGACCCGCTCGAATCCTCTTCTGACGCCGTTGCACCCGACCACGACCGAGGGAGTCAAGCTGTTTTTCCAAACGACGAATTTTATCGCGTATCCGCCTGCGATCAGTTTCCAACTTGGTTTCACCCGGTCCACGCCCCCCTATTCCACCCATAAGACGGGACATAGCGGTTCCCTTACCAGACAAACGGGGGAGAATATACTTGAGCTGTGCCAATTCAACCTGAACTTTACCATCCCGGGATTGCGCCCGTTTGGCAAAGATATCCAGTATCAACTGGCTGCGGTCAATGACCTTCATTTCGGTGATTTCAGAAATCGAGCGAATCTGATTCGGGGTCAGGTCCTGATCAAATACCAGCAGAGTCGCACGTTGCTGCAATGCACGGATGATAATTTCCCGCAGCTTTCCTTCGCCGACCAGAAACCTGGGATTAAATTTTCGCGGTCGCTGAATAACCTGGTCGATCACTGCAAGATTGGCGGTTCGAGCCAGTTCATCAAGTTCAGCCATGGAGTCTTCTACCCGTTGACGACTCATCTGCCCGACAGAGATCAGTAACGCCCGCTCTCGGCCATCAGCCAGATCGATCGTCTCTGCAGCAACCTGCTCCATCTCTTGATCGAGGGCAGAGATAAAGGTAGAAAAATCAAGATCCAGGCGATAAAAATCTTTCAGTTCAACCGATTCAATCTGCGTTTCTTTCCTGGTTGGCAACAAATGGGCATAGTACAGCTGGGTTGGCAAACCATCCTCACCAACACAGATTGCCGCCATGACATCCAGTCGCAGCAACTCTAAATCAGTCAAATCATCTCGGCTCAGGGGCTCCTGTTTCAGGTGAGTATGGACACACCGCAAACCACGCAAACCACTCCGACCCAGACTATATTTAGAAAGATCGGGTATCTCAATTTCCCGATCATCACCAACAATAACAAATAGCACGGTCCCGGAACGATCAATAATCAAACCAAGCTGGCGCCTCAGCTCACGAGACAGTTCGGTCAAATAGCGGGCCAGTTCTCCGGAAATCAGCTCGTTAGCAGGCATTTTACGCCGATATATACGTTCCAGAGCTTTAACTTGCCGGGCCTTCAGTCCGCCAATTTTCCCTTCAATCATTATTTATATCCACGAGGTTAGACAGAAAAAGGGGACAAGTATTCGCTACGTGTCCCCTTTTTCCAAGGAGTCTGTCGGACACTACGGACTGAAGCGAAAATTTGGAGGTTTGAGAACAGTTTTTAGCTCGTTAGCAGGCTCATAGCCATAGCTATGGGGCAAAAAGGAGCTAAAAAGTGAGCCAAACAAACGGATTTACAGCCAGTTCATGGAGTGTCCGACAGACTCCTAGTTATGCAGAAAATCTAAAAACCTGGGTACGCAACTCCAGCATATCTCCCCATTTTTTTAACCGGCAGCGATATTGAAACCAGCATCGACATAATGAATTTCACCAGTTACCCCGCTGGAAAGATCAGACAGCAGATAGAGCGCTGATTTACCAACCTCTTCCTGATTAACCAGTCGCTTCAACGGTGCACGTTCAACAGCAACGCTCAGTTTTTTCTTAAAATCAGCAATCCCGGCAGCAGCCAGAGTTCTGATCGGTCCGGCAGAAACAGCGTTAACCCGGATCCCCTGTTCACCCAGTTCGGCAGCCAGATAACGAACAGAAGATTCCAATGCCGCCTTAGCAACACCCATAACATTATAGGCAGGAACGGTACGAACCGAGCCAAGGTAGGTCATGGTAACAATACTGGCACCCTGCTGTAAAACCGGCAGCGCGCAGCGGGTCATGGAGACCAGAGAATAAGCACTGACATCGAGAGCCAGGCGGAAACCATCGCGACTGGTTTGACTGAAAGGACGCTTTAAATCATCACGATTAGCAAAAGCAATGGCGTGGACAACAAAATCGATCTTGCCCCACTGCTTCTCCAGCTCACTGAATACCGCAACCATTTCCTCTTCATTCTGCACATCGCAAGGGAGGATAATCGTAGAACCAAGACTTTCAGCCAGTGGTCGCACCCGCCGCTCCAACGCCTCATTCAAATAGGTAAAGGCCACTTCAGCCCCGGCAGCATGAAGCTGTTGAGCGACTCCCCAGGCAATGCTCTTATCGTTTGCAAC
>JAGGWI010000282.1 GCA_021157505.1 Desulfuromusa sp.
ACTTATGTATGCCTTCGCCCTTGAAAAACCACGACCCCTTGCAGGACGAAATTTTTGCTTAGCCATGTGAGTTTAACAGTTTAAACTTCTATTTTTTAAGGAGAAAATCGTGTACGGAAAATTCCAAGACTATTTAAGTGCCGAGCTGAAAGAGATCGAATCTGCCGGTTTGTATAAACGTGAACGTTTCATGACCACCCCGCAAAGTGCCCATGTGAGTGTCGGTGGTGGTGAGATGTTGAATCTCTGTGCCAACAACTATCTCGGTCTGGCTCAGCACCCAGAGGTCAATGCAGCGGCAAAGCTCGCCCTGAAGGAGTGGGGTTTCGGCATGGCATCGGTCCGGTTTATCTGTGGAACCCAGACCCTGCACAAACAGCTTGAAGATAAGCTCAGTAATTTTTTAGGCACCGGAGATACCATTCTCTATCCCTCCTGCTTTGATGCTAACGGTGGGCTATTTGAAACTCTGCTGAGTGAAGAAGATGCGGTTATCTCTGACGAACTGAACCATGCCAGTATTATCGATGGTGTGCGTCTGTGTCGAGCTAGCCGTTATCGCTATCGCAATAGTGATATGGGTGATCTGGAAGAACAGTTGCGGGCCGCCGATAAAAACGGTGCGCGCTTTAAACTGATTACCACCGATGGGGTCTTCTCCATGGATGGCTATATCGCCCGGGTCGATGAGATATGTGCTCTGGCAGAAAAATACAATGCTCTGGTGCATGTCGATGATTCTCACGCCACCGGTTTTATTGGCGCCGGTGGTCGTGGTACCCCGGAGTACCGTGGTTGTCTGGAGCGGGTGGATATCATTACCGGCACCCTGGGCAAGGCTCTGGGTGGTGCCAGTGGCGGTTTTACCAGTGCCAGTAAGGAGGTTGTTGCCTTGCTGCGACAGCGTTCACGTCCCTATCTCTTTTCCAATTCTGTGGCACCACCGGCAGTGGCTGGAGCATTGAAAGCTATTGATCTGGTGAGTGAGTCCAGTGTGCTGCGTGATCAGTTGCGGGAAAATACAGCGGTCTTTCGTCAGGGATTGGAGGGGCATGGTTTTGACCTCTTACCCGGCGAACATCCTATCGTTCCGGTGATGCTGCATGATGCCGTGGTCGCCGGGCGGTTTGCCGATGCCATGTTAGCGCAGGGGATCTTCGTGGTGGCTTTTTCATATCCAGTGGTGCCGAAGGGCAAGGCACGTATCCGTACGCAGATGTCGGCTGCCTTGACGTCGGATGACCTTGAATTTGCGATTGCGGCCTTTGGTCGGGTGAAGCGACAGTTAGCCCTCTAGCAGGCCTCGAAAACGTTTTTCAACCCCCTGCTAACCGGTCTTTCATCAGGGTGATTTGTTCACGGCCCATTTTTTTCTCAAAGCAAGCGTTGTATTGGCAGAAAATATAAGGAGTGCTCCACACCAGCCCAAAATTGACAGTGCCGGGTCAGCAACCAGGACTGGGCCAAGCAGGGCGGCCAACAGGATTCTACTGGAAGAGATTATGGAGCCTTCCACTGCTGTGACATACAGAAAACCGTAGGTGAGCAGATACTGACCGAGAACCCCGGCAACTGAACAGCTGAGGAGGAAAAATAGTTCTTCAAAGTTGGGTATAAAGATGGCATCGTGGAAAAATATCAGCATTAAAGCTGTCCCCAGAGCAAACATGAAAAAAAGTATGGTCTGTGAATCGTGATAGCGCCTGCTGAGGTTGAGATAAATAATTGCTGCTGCAGCGGTTACTCCGGAACTGAGAGCCCATAGATTTCCCCAACTGGGGGTAATATTGCTGGGCGAAAGAACCAGCCAAACGCCGCTGAATGCTACCGCAACGATCACCAGAGACAATCTGTCACGTTGCTCCCGAAGAAAAAACCAGGAGAACAGAGTAACAAACAGAGGATAGGTCATATTGAGAATATTGGCTTCAGCCACTGAGCTCATCGCCACGGCTTTGTAAAAACAGAATACGGCAATGGTATTGGCCAGAGTTCGACCGATCAGGTAATGGTATCTTCTGGGTCGCAACCGCTGTTTCTGCAGAACCATAGTGATGGAGACGACGCCGAGACCGAGCAGAAATCGGGCAAAAACAAAATAGGCAGATTCAATGGCCACATGGGGTGCAGCCCAGCGAATGATAAGTGTGGCCAGATAGAAAAAGAAGGCGGAGCCAAAGATCGCAAGCCAACCAACGGTTTGTCTGGAAACCTTGGGATTGAGTCCAGATGATTGAATCTTCATAGGGAACTAAGCCAGCATAAAAAATAGCCAGGGTTTATTATCTGGTCAGGTAACTTCAGACTATCGACCTTTTAGAAATAGCCCTCTCGGTGCCAGAAATCCAATGGTAAATATGAGACAAGCTGCTACAACAATCGTTGGTCCGGTTGGGGTGTCCCATTGAAATGAGCCATACAGCCCGAGACAAACCGCAAAACAGCCGATGAGGCTGGCAAGAACCGCCATCCTTTCCGGACTTCCAGAAAAGCGTCGAGCGGTGGCGGCAGGAATGATCAATAGAGCGGTGACCAGCAACATTCCAACCACCTTCATCATGACTGCAACAACCAAAGCAATCAAGCCGAGAAACATCCAGTTGACCCGGTCAACCGGGACCCCTTCAACTCGTGCCAGGTCTTCATGGATGGTGATGGCAAGTAACGGTTTCCAGAGCCAGACCAGCCCAGCCAGTGCGACCCCGCCGCCGATAAAAATCCAGCCCAGATCACCGTTGCTGATCGCCAGAATATCACCAAACAGGTAGGCGACCAGATCAATTCTGACATCCTCCATAAAGGATAATGCCACCAACCCCAGAGAAAGAGCGCCATGAGCAAAAATACCGAGCATGGTATCGCTTGCCAATTGCCGCTGCCGCTGACTATAGAACAGGAGGATGGCAAGAAGTTGACAGATAACTATGATGCCAACGGTGAGGTTGACGTGCAGGATAAAGCCCAGGGCGACCCCGAGCAGTGCTGAATGGGACAGGGTGTCACCAAAATAAGCCAACCGGCGCCAGACAACAAAAGATCCAAAAGGGCCAGCGACCAGTGCAACCCCCAGTCCCCCGAAAAGGGCTCGTAACAAAAAATCGTCAATCATTTGCAGGTCTCCTGCCACAGGTTGAACAGTGGTCGTGATGATGATCCTTGTCGTGAACGTACACCGCCATGGACTGGACTGCAGCAGAGCCAAACAGCTCGATAAATGCCGGGTCATTGGTCACCGAATCGGGGGTGCCACTACAGCAGATATGCCGATTCAGACAAAGGACCTGGTCGGTTGCCGCCATCACCAGGTGGAGATCGTGGGAAACCATCAACACCGCACAGCCACGCTGATCACGCAGCCGTGAAATTAATTGATAGAGCTCAACCTGGCCATGAACATCGACTCCTTGAACCGGCTCATCAAGAACCAGCAGGTCAGGTTCACGTACCAGCGCGCGTGCTAGCAGAACCCGCTGTAGCTCACCCCCGGAAAGGGTTTCCACAGCAGAATCAATAACATGTGCAGCACCTACCTCGGTCAATAGGGACAGTATTTTTATCTGGTCATTATTGCAGGCAAGCGCCAGAAAACGTTTGACTGTCAGGGGAAAAGTGGGGTCCAGATGGAGCCGCTGCGGCATATATCCTACAGTCAATCCTGGCCGTTGTTTGACCGTTCCTGAGGTTGGCTTTTGCAGACCAAGAGCCACCCGCAACAGGGTCGTTTTTCCGGCACCATTTGGCCCGATAACTGTCAAAATTTCACCCGGTCTAACCGTCAGGTTGACTTTTTCCAGTAAGAGTCGTTTCCCCAGAATAAGGTCGACAGCAGAAACCTCCAGGAATGGTTGGACAAGATTACTCATTGTTATCCTCAGCACAAATTTTGACTCGACAACGTGGGCAGAGTCCCATGATCTCTACCGTATGCTGATGAACCTCAAAATCAGCATCAGCCGCACTCTGCTCAATGGCAGCTGTCACCAGAGGGGAGTCCAGCTCGGCAAAGGATTTGCAGGATTTACAGATCAGGAACTGTCCATCGTGTGGATAGTCAGGATGGATACAACCAACATAGGCGTTCAATGAACTGATCCTGTGTACCAACCCAAGATCAAGCAAAAAGTCGAGAGCCCGGTAAACTGTTGGCGGAGCGGCACGGCCATCCTGCTGTAGCTGTTCAAGCACTTCATAGGCACCAATCGGTCTATGTTGTTGCCAGACGAGCTCAAATACCCGGCGGCGGGTTGCGGTAAAATGTTGCCCGTGCTGCTTACATAGTTTCTCCGCATTGGCCATCGCACTGTCAAGACAGCTCTGATGGTCATGTTCCCCGGATATGAAATGTAGATTTTCATTGGAACACATAATATTTTCCCTAGCAGCCAGTCCATTGATAGTCCGACCGGCAGCTAGACCGCTTGATTCATTGACTGTTATATTATAACATAACAAATAGATCAAGCTATTCATGTTTGAATAAAACGGTGAGGTAACGTCATGGCAAAAGTATATTTAATCTGTTTGTTCCTTGGTTCCCTGTTGTCACCAGCATGGGCGGTTGCATCATCGTTTCCCATAGTGGTTGTCAGCATCAAACCGCTCCATTCATTGGTGGCTGGAGTTATGCAGGGAGTTGGCACTCCTCTGCTGCTGGTTAAAGGGGGAGGGTCACCTCACGGCTATGTGCTGCGTCCTTCTGAGGCACGGGCTCTGTCAAGGGCTCAACTGGTTGTCTGGGTGGGAGAGGACCTGGAGAGTTTTCTACAGAAACCGCTGGCGACTCTTGGTAAGAGATCCCAACAGCTGAAACTCTCTGAAGAGTTGCAGGATGATCTGCTGGTGAAACAACAGGGGGGGAGTTGGGAGGGTCGAGCTCACCAGCACTCCAGAGAAGGGGAACATGTTGACCCGAATAGTCGATATCAAAGTGCCGATCTACACCTCTGGCTTGATCCAGCTCTGGCCAAACAGATCGTTATCCTGACCAGTAACAGGTTGTCCGAAATTGATCCAACCCACAGTTCTCAGTATCACAGTAATATGACTGCACTGGTTACAAAACTTGATCAACTCGATCAAAATTTAAAAAAGCAGCTTGCGCCGGTTAAAAACATCCCCTATATCGTTTTTCATGCAGCTTATCAGTATTTTGAATCGGCCTATGGATTAAATGCTGTTGGCTCAATTATGATCGATCCAGAAAGGAAGCCTGGAGCTAGAAAAATTAAAGAAATTCGTCAGAAAATCAATCAGTTGGGCGCCCGTTGCATTTTCAGCGAGCCGCAATTTGAATCACGCCTCATTGCAACGGTGATAGAAGGGACCGGGGCAAAAACAGGAATTCTCGACCCTTTGGGGGCAGACCTTCCCGCCGGACCGGAAGCTTATTTCCAGCTTATGACTCAGTTGGCAGATAATCTTTTGGCAGGATTAACCCCGAATCGGTGAGTGAGTGGTAGATAAGGTGATTAGGGGCAGAGAGGGGGGCGATCCCTCCACAGTATATAGATGACTAAGAAGACCCCAGCATCTCTTCCAGTATTGTGACCCCCTCTTTCACGTAGGGATCATCGGCGATTTCTTCATCCAGGGATTTTATTTTCTTATCGTCACCGTCCGTCGCCATTGCACCATGTGGCGCCATTCTTTCTCTTTCATCATGCAATTGATCACGCTCAGCCAGCAGATCTGTCAATAACAGGGATTGCTGAGTCTCTTCACGTCTTTTTTGGGCATTATCAGCATCGGAAATAATGACCTGGAAATCTTCATCCGATGCTATTCGAGCTTTACTCTCTTGTTGCAGCTCCTGAATGTTTTCAGGTGCAGGTTCCCAGGGTTGATAACTGATTGAAGCAATATGATCCCATGGTAAAGTATTGTCCAAATATTTTTCGCCACTCTTTAAACCATCCAAACGTGATGGCAATTCAATATCAGGGATGACCCCTTTTTCCTGGGTAGACTCACCGCTGATTCGATAGAATTTCTGAATGGTGATTTTTACCGCACCCAGGGGAATATATTTCTCCATTCCACGCAGATTGACAAAACGATCAAGATCCAGCAGCGCCTGCACGGTTCCCTTCCCATGGGTATGTTCATCACCAACAATCAAAGCGCGACCATAATCCTGAAGAGCCCCGGCCAGAATCTCCGAAGCTGATGCACTGAAACGATTAACCAGTATGATCATTGGCCCCGTATATTCTACCGAGCTATCATTGTCACCCATAACCTGGATTTTCCCGGAGCTGTTGCGAACCTGCACGACTGGACCGGTTTTGATAAACAGACCGGTGGTGCTCACTGCATCGGACAGCGAACCTCCCCCGTTATTGCGGAGATCAAGAATTAAACCGGAAATTTTCTCTTTATTTTGCTTCTTCAATTCCCGGCGTAAATCATCGGTGCAATTTCGGTCTGTTTTTCCGCTGTAATCACGATAGAAGGAGGGAATTTTGATGTAGCCGAAGGTTTGACCACTCTCGTCATCAGTGATCGTTGTCCCCTTGACAAAAGTTTCTTTAATCTCCACCACATCACGGATAATTGGAATCACCAGCTGGCTGCCATCTGATTTTTTTACCGTCAAACGAACTTCGGTCCCCTTTTTCCCCCGGATCAGGGCAACGGCATCACGAATTCGGGTATCAGTGATATCTACCGGGTCGTCATTTCCTTCTGCAACCTTGAGAATAATATCATCTGCTTCCAGTTGCCCCTGCCGTGCAGCAGCGCTGCCGGGAATAATTCTTACGACCTTGATATAGTTATCCTCTTCGCGCAAAGTTGCGCCGATTCCTTCCAGGGAACCACTCATCTGAATGTCAAAATCCTCCTTTGTCGTTGGAGGTAGATAGCTGGTATGTGGATCATAGGCCCGGGCGATTGCATTCAGATAACGATCATAGTGGTCTTGGGAGGTTTCTTCGAACATCCGTTTTAATAAATTTTGATTGGTTTTGGCCGCTTTCTCTTTAGCCTGATATAGCAGCTCGGTATCAGTGTCCTCATCAACGGGCAATAATTTTCCATCATCATCGAGGCCAATGTCATCCTCTCGCAGACTGACATAGCGACCAAAAACTTGTGCTTTGACAATTTTTCGCCAACGCTCACGCAGCTCATTCAAATCAGCAGCATAGTCAATTTTTTCAGGATCTGTTTCTATACTTTCAACCAGAGTCGGGTCGATTTTTTCCTCGAAAAGTTCTGTGACGATACTTTGTACCTGAGTAATCCGGTGATTCAAAATATCCTGGCCGACCAGTGGTAATTCCAATCGTCCACGGCGGAGAGCATCATCAATCCGGCTTCTGAAAAATTTTAATTTGGCAATATCTTCCTGCAGGAGGAAACGTTTTTGAAAGTCGAGCTGTTTTAGATAAAGATCGAATGCCGCATGGGAGAGGGCATCATCGGTCGGTTTTTGACTGTAATGCTTCCCGCTGAGTTGTTGTTGCAACATATGCCCCAGTAGCCGGGCACGGTTGGTATCAAAGGTGTCAGCTTCTTTGCTCCAGGAGCAGACTGGTATTAATGTGAACAGCAGAACCAAAATAATTCGATTTATATATTTTGCAGGATAAAACATAAAAATAACCCCATCAGATTTGATAACAGCACCGATTTGAAATTCTTAAGGCAATGTAACCCTGACTGCTAATCAATCGCAAGTGACATTTCTAAAACTTAAGTGATAATTCTAAAACTAAATACCCACGCCAGAGAAGAACTGCGCAGAAAGAGGTAAATGTTCAATTTCCTGTTACAATAATAGCCACAGAGCAATCTAGGAGGCTGTCGGATTATCCATGAACTGGTTGCAAATCCGTTTGTTTGGCTCATTTTTTAGCTCCTTTTTACCCCATAGCTATGGCTATGAGCCTGCAAACGAGCTAAAAACTATTCTCAAACCTCCGAATTTTCGCTTCAGTCCGTATAGTCCGACAGCCTCCCAGTGAACCTCACGCAAGGCAGACAAGAGGAGCTTTGCCATGACAGAACAACGCAGCGACCGGAGAATTGATTTTCTTACGGAAGCAGATATCAGCATCGATAGCACTGTTTATCGCTGCGATCTGGTTGACTTGGCCCTCCAGGGGGCATTATTCAGATCGGAACGAGAACTTACACTGCTCCTTGGCAGTCAGGTCCCTTTGACCATTCATTCGCCGGATTCTTCGGTGCGGATGGAATTTATTGGTGAGTTAATTCATCAGCGTGGAAATTTTTACGGCTTTATGTTTACCTCAGAAAAAACAGAAAACATGGCTCATCTACACCGTTTGCTGGAATTAAACTTTGGTGCTGCAGAGCAGCCAAAGGGAGAATTCAGCCAGTGGATGAAACGTGGTTCTGCCGATTAAAAACTATTTTCGGTTAGCCTTTCCCTTGGCAATCCAACTTTTGTCAACTATGATATGAGTCAGCAAGGGGAGCGGTAAATTATCAGTTCAGATTCTGGAGCAAATAATGGCTATTAAACGATGTCAAAAATGTGAGGCCCCCCTCAAGGGGGAATACTGGTGCAGCAATTGTAAAACCGTCTTTAAATGCCCAATCCCCGGTTGTGAAGCGACAGTGAAACCAGGAGCACCCGAATGCCCCCGTTGTGGTCTCTTCTTTGAGGATTATCTTAGCGGTCGGAAAATGTATCGTCGGTGCCCCAAATGTAAAAAAAAGCAGGGACTGTCCGAGCAGCAATGCCGCTTTTGTCACCATTGGTTCAACTGTCCAACCTGTGGAGAAAAAGTTTCTACTAATACCGTTTTAACTTGCCCTCGCTGCGGAACATCATTGCGTTAGAAAATACCATCAGCCCTCGGGAGATACCATGTTGACCCTGTTGCTGGCCACCCTATGGATATTCTCGTTTTTGTCTGCCGGGCATGCTTTGTTGAATAAGCGTGACCCACGAGCAGCGGCTGGCTGGATCATTACCTGTCTGGCAATGCCCGGGATTGGTGCCCTTCTCTATTGGTTGCTGGGGGTTAATCGAATCCGCACCCGATCCCGAGAGATCCAGAAACAGGGGCAGGGGATGCACTGGCTGCATGCTGATCAGTCACCAAGCTCCAAAGATATTGAACACTTTCCCACTAGCAGTACCTGCCAGGGCTTGATCAATCTTTCTAACGCTGTGACTCGACGCCCACTGCTTTATGGCAATAAAATTACCCCCCTCTACAATGGCGAACAGACCTATCCTGCAATGTTGGCAGCTATCGGCATGGCCAAGGAATCAATATTTTTTTCCAGTTATATATTCACTCCAGATAAAATTGGACAGCAGTTTGTCGATGCATTGATTGCCGCAGCAGAGCGGGGTGTTGATGTCAGAGTATTGGTTGATGCTTTTGGTGAAATGTATTCTTTAAAAAAAGTCCGGCGTAAATTCCGGAATACTAAAGTTCAATTTGCTGCTTTTCTCCCCTTCACTCTGCTGGGAAGTTTTTACTTTAATTTAAGGAACCATCGCAAAATATTGGTGGTCGATAATAGATACGGTTTTACCGGGGGGATGAATATCCGGGATCGCCATATGGCCATGGACAAGAACAACCCGCAACGAATCATTGACATCCACTTTCACCTTGAGGGGCCAGTTTGTGAACAGTTACGCGATGCTTTCATGGAAGACTGGCATTTTACGGTGGGAGAAGAACGGGAACCTTATCTCTGGAAAACTCCAGAGACCGCAGGAACAGCCTGTTGTCGTGGAATCAGCGCCGGGCCAAACGAAGCGCATGAAAATCTCAACTGGATTTTGATCGGTGCATTGGCCTGTGCAAAATCACATGTCCGGATCATGACCCCCTATTTTATCCCCAGTCGCGCACAACTGGCAGCGATCAATACCGCCGCTTTGCGCGGGGTTCGGGTGGAAATTCTTCTTCCCGAACAAAGCAATCTCCCCTTTGTTGCCTGGGCAACTAATGCCCTAC
>JAGGWI010000125.1 GCA_021157505.1 Desulfuromusa sp.
GTGGTAAATTTGGCCCGAAGTTCAAATGGACCGGACTGGATGAACTGATTTTTGAAAACTGTTCCACAACCCCGATCTATGTCGTCATCAAAGAAACAGCTGATGGCCCAAAAATTGAATTGAAACCTGCCGATCACCTGCTTGGTCTCTCCACCCATGAAAAAATTATGGCGCTGCATAAAGAGTATGACAATGCCCATTTTGCCGCTATTGGTCAGGCGGGGGAAAACTGGCAGAATGTCTTCATGGGGGCGGTGGCTCTCTCTACTGAAAACCAACTGAAATCGGGGGATGATAAGCTCCGTTTTGCCGGACGTGGCGGCATGGGCAGCATCATGGGCTATAAGAACATCATCGCTCTGGTTGCCCAGAGTGAAGATAAAAATATCCCGATCACCGCAGCTGTCAAAAAAGTTCATACTCAAGTGATTAAAGGTGGGGGAGCGGCTCGCCTGCAACCGATCAAGCGCGGTGGTGGCGGTGGAACCTGGGCAGCCTACGATGTGATGCAGCCGTTTCACGCCGTACCACTGAACAACTATCGTCCTCAGGGGAATGACTTACCAGAAAAGCTGTTCCGCGAAAATGTCGAGAAAGACTATGATATTCAATCAGCCGCCTGCTACCGTTGCGGGATCACCTGTCACAACTATATTTCAGAGAAAAATCCCGATGGCAGTCGTGGCGATTTTATTGCCAAGTTTGATTATGAACCCCTCAACCTTCTCAGCACCAATATCGGGATTCATAATGCTGGCCAGGCTGGCCGTCTTATCCATTTATGCGACAATTACGGCATGGACGCTATCTCCCTCGGTGTGACCGTTTCCTACATGCTTTCCTACAACGAAAGACATCCCGAAACGCCACTATTCAATGGTGCAACATTTGGTGACTATGAGAAAATCCATGAGCTGATCAAACTGGCCGGAGAGGGGAAACTACCCGGCATTGGTAAAGGGTCGATGCGTCTTTCCCAACTGATGGGTGAAACCGATTATGCTTACCATATCAAAGGGCTAGAACTCGCCGCTTACCTGCCAGAAACCAACCCCGGTTACTGCTGGGCGATTGCAGGCGGACATATGTCCATGGGATCCTACGGTACGCTGATCCGTGATGGGCTGGCTGATGTTGATTCCTGGGTCAAAGTGATCACCGAAGATAAGCTCCATATTGTTGGGTTTGATATGATCGGTCTGTGTAAGTTCTTTGATATCACTCAGGGGGTCGGAACCGACAAAATTGCGACTTGCCTGAAAAGTGATTTCAACCTTGACGTTGAACCCTTGAAAATCAAAGCTGCCGTCCGCCGTTCATTCTTGCTTGGACTGGCACTCGAATTTCGTCAGGGTTACACAAAAGCGGAGTTCTGTCTCCCTGCCGAAGTGACCAAAGACCCAAATCCCCACATAAAACTCCCCAATATTTCTAACCCCGAGTTCATGGCGGAACTGGCAGAAAAGGTCTGGGCCATTTTTGATCGGGAGATAGATGGCATTTTAGATGACAGTTCGCAGAAAAATCTGAGTTAGATATCAAAATATTTTTTCAGGATGCTTTCCCTGTATACAAAACAGGAGTTAGTGTCCAGAAAAAGCTATACTATTCCCGAATAGTTATTAAGAATGGTCTCATCAACACTCATTTTGACTACCTATCCACCTACCGCACATAATGATAAATATAATTGACATTTATTACAATTATTGCTATTTATATTTATCATTATGCCAAAAAAACCATTTCACATCTATCCCGGTTCTGTGAGGGAAGTCCAGTCATTTGGACAAAGACTGAGAGATGCGCGCCTACGGCGGCGTTTTTCTATGGAAACCGTTTGCATCAGAGCCGATATCTCCCGCCCGACACTCTACAAGATTGAAAAAGGTGATCCCTCCGTTGCCTTTGGTCATTATTTACAGGTATTGCGTGTCCTTGGCCTGCTGGGCGATTTAGCCCAAGTGGCTAAAGAAGATGAGTTGGGTCGTCGTTTACAAGATGAATCCCTGCCGCAAAGGAAAAGAGCTCCGCGCAAGACAATCTTGCAGGATAAATCGTGATGGCAAAG
The DNA here is from genome assembly GCA_021157505.1 of Desulfuromusa sp. GTDB lineage: Bacteria > Desulfobacterota > Desulfuromonadia > Desulfuromonadales > Geopsychrobacteraceae > Desulfuromusa. The sequence goes on from JAGGWI010000125.1 coordinate 2,072, forward strand.
GCCGCTCAAAGAGAACAACTGTGGGTATGGCTGGATGATCCGGCTTTCGGCCCTCGACAACGAATTGGCACCCTCTCAAAAGGTGATCGTGGCAGTATCAGCTTTGCCTACGATGCTGATTGGCTGCTTCACGCTCATGCTTTTCCACTTGATCCTGAATTGGATCTGTTACCGGGTGAATTTTATCCGGGTGGATCGAATTTTGGTGCCTTCATGGATTCGTGTCCTGATCGCTGGGGACAGCTCTTGATGAAGCGCAGAGAGGCGTTAGTCGCCAGAGAGGAGGAACGTAAGCCCAGAGCTCTCGATCCGTGGGACTTTCTGCGGGGTGTCCAGGACTGTACCCGCATGGGAGCGTTACGCTACAGTCTGCCAGGGCAGGATATTTTTCTCGCCGATGAAGCATTATCCGCCCCTCCCGTGACCAAAATCGCCGAACTTCAGGAGATCGCATACGAGCTGACCAAAAAAAAGCTGGCCGCAGCAGATAAAATCAAAGCATGGCTGCAAGTTCTTGTCGCGCCGGGAGCCTCACTCGGCGGTGCACGTCCCAAAGCAAATCTGGTCGATAATCAGGGACATCTCTGGATTGCTAAATTTCCAGCAGCAGATGACGATTATAATGTCGCTGTCTGGGAGAAGGTCGTTCATGACCTCGCTCTGGATTGCGGGATCACAGTTCCAGAATCAAAACTCATGCAGATCGGTGACGGCTACCACACCTTTCTGGTGAAACGCTTTGACCGTAATGGGGAGAGCCGCCGTTTTTTCACCTCGGCCATGACCATGTTGAATCATATTGATACCGATGATGCCAGTTATCTGGAACTGGCAGAATTTCTGGTGACTTTTGGCGATCCAGATTCCCTGCAAACTGACCTTAAAGAACTGTTCACCCGAGTTGTATTCAATATTGCTACCGCCAACCGGGATGATCATCTACGTAACCATGGGTTCATAAGGACTCCGGCAGGATGGCAACTGGCACCTGCTTTTGACATGAATCCATCCTTCAAAAAAGAAGAACACGCCCTTGCTCTGGACTTTGACTGCCATCAGCCGGATCTGGATATTATTCTTGAAACTGCAGGATATTATCGGTTGGATAAGAGACAATCCATAAAAATTGTCCAGAAGGTGTGCGATATTATCGCGGGTTGGGAACGTCGGGCACGGCAGTATGGACTTTCAAGGCAAGAATGTCTGGACGCTGAACATTTATTTGAATGCAAACCGGTAAAATTGAGTTAGATAAGCTGTCCCCCGAACTGGTTCACAGGCAGAGAGCAATATCAAAACCGTCCAGGACGCACAGATCGACAGAGGTCATGACCTGATCAATATTATAAACGTCACGATTGCGGGGACGTCTTAGCTAAAGGGAGGGCAAACAATGAACACAAACAATGACATCTTGGCCATAATTGCTGGACTAGCCGGAACAGCCGGGGGACTATTCATCCTCATGCTGCTCATACTTAGCGTCCTCACCCCGCTGATAATCTATTTGATCCACCGATCAACCAAGCGCACAGCCGAGGCTACAGAACAAATTGTCCGGCAGAACAAAGAGCTGATCGACCTGCTCAGTCCCAACAGCGGTGATTTTAGCCTTGGAGCACCGGAACCTCCCATCACAAGATGGGCACAAAACGCAACAAAACAAGGTCCAGAAAGCTAGGCGCATATTGTAAAAAACATTATCGACGGGAAAAACAGCAACAACCTCATTGGTCTATGCAGTTGCGGAAAAAAGGTTAAATCCGAAAATCTTTTTGCAGATTAGCCCAATGGACCTGGAGTCTATCCTTGTGCTCGTCATTCATGGGCAGATCTTTTATTTTCTGTGGCCATAAACTTCGTGCTTTTTCCATGGTGTCATCAAGATGTGGCTTTATAACGCGCCATGGCACGCCAGCTCGTTTGGCCCATACCTCAAAGTTTGCATAAGTGACGTCATACCACTCTTTCGTCTTTCCCAGGTTGAGCGCGTAGCACCTTTCGTTATCAATATAAACACTCGTAGTGACGATGTCATAGGCTGGGGAAAGTCGCGGTGTAACTTGATCAGAATAGAGTAAACTCCAGTTTTTTAGATGTGCATCGCCATTGGCCAGTAGAATATTAACCAGCAGCCGCCTAGCGAACTGCTGCGTGTCAGCCAGATCATCCCCAGAGAAATTATAAAGAATTTTACCTATCTGTTCGTAGCTTGCGGAATTATATTTTTCATGTGGATACTTCACCAATACCTGCGCAAAGTCTTCCATGTGAATTCGTTGGTCATCATTACGATCGAAGCGCTTTATCGCAAATGCAAGTTTTTCATCGGGCAAATTGATTTGCGGCAAGTTGTCGAGCTTATCCAGTTCCACCAGCTTTATTTCGGGGACATCAACACCTGCCATTGATGCCAATGTCATCGCTGTGAATTCATTGACCGGCACATCTTTGTGTTTGGTTGAAGGTATCTTTATAATCCAGTCGCCAAGGACATCTCCTTTGGATAGGTTGTAGCGACCATCCTGTTGCTTCATGGAAAACTTCATCTGGACGCCGGCTAGAGAGAATTTATTTTCCCGAGAGACCTTCTCGAATTTAACGGCTTTAACTTTGCCGTGAGCAGACAAGAGACTCGCTGGAACCTCGTCTGGCTCCATCGGTTCAGCAACCAACGCGCCAGGTAAATCTTCCCCCAGATACGAGAATAGGTGAAATTCGTTATCGACATGCACCTTGAGACCCTGGGCTATCAGTTCCCGTAATGACCCCTCTGGGAGCAAATTGGATAGTGTGGGATGCAGTTTTTGCTGGCGTATCCAAGGCTCTGCCAGCAGCTTTTCCGAATGTGGGAATCGGGGGTGGGTGATTAAACTGAACGTTGGACGAGCTGCATCAGACTTGAATTCATCCGCAAAGCTCAATACGTTTCGACCATCATGAAAACCGGCCAGATAGCCAACCAATCTTCCGTGCAAAGTCAGCCTTAGTATATTGATTTCATCTGCGACGTTATGACTCATCGACATCCTCTAAAATATTCTGCCAGGGGTCGTCAAACAGGCTTTTCTTTTTATGATCCATTGCCTGCTTTGCTGGTTTTTGCCCTGACGCCAGATCCGGTTCGACACTTTCGAGCACAGCGATTACGGCAGGTAACTTTTCTTTGGGGATCAGCATCAGTTCGCTGTTAAGGCCTTTAGCAATCAACTCCAGAGTGTCCAACTGTGGATTGCCTTTAGACTCCAAACGTTGGTACTGCTGACGGGATACGCCGATGCGCATCATCATGTCGTTTTGCTTAAGTCCCAGCTTTAAGCGTCTTTTTTTGAGCTGTTGAAGTAGAGAGTCTGTCATTGTAGGCTCCTGCATTGCTTTTCCTGATATAGGAAACATGTTAGCTTCTTTGTTCAAATTAATCAACATATGAGTTGCTATTTTTTGAGACTGACGCAGAATGATAGCAACGCAAACGGAAAACTCAGCGTCCCCACTGCTACGTCAACAGCATCCATGGTCTTAAACCTGAATCAGTGAATGGATCGACAGTTGATAGCACAAGTCATTGAATTGTCTAAGCGTCCCAAAAATCACCGCTGAACCTATGGGTGCAGCTAAGATTCTTTGGAACACTTACTCAATCCAAGCACTTGGCACTCTCATTCCGCCCCCCACTCACTGATCCAGGTTAAAAGCACAGTTATCTTCAGTCGGGTTCACTTCGCTATTCACACCCGGCACTGCAGTCACCTGCCTGAAAAAACAACAGAATTATTGATCAATTGCAGCAATTGCGCTAATGTTCCGCTTATTTCTGTTGCTCATCAAACTGGGATAGCTACAATGGATCATTACCTGTTTCTGCTGAAAAAATTTCTTGGCAATCTGCTGATGCCAGTTCCGGTGACTCTGCTCCTGCTCCTCTGGGCATTGCTGTTACTGTTGCGGGCCAAAACTCGCTGGCTTGGGATGGTTGTGGTTTTTTTTGCTACGGCGCTGTTATTCGTCGGCAGTTACTCCCCCTTGAGTCATCAATATATCTCCAGTTTTGAAAATCAGATTCCCAACTATCAGCAACCGGAGATCCCGGTTAATTATGTTGCCGTCCTTGGCAGTTGGCATCAATCGGTTGCTAATCAACCCGTCACCAGTGAACTGAGTCCAACGGCGATTGTCCGACTGGCAGAAGGGATTCGTATTTACCATCTGAATCCGGGCAGCAAATTAATTTTTACCGGCTTCCGGGGAATCATTAAAGATCGGGTTTCCTATCCGGAAAAGCTCCAGGAACTGGCCCTTGCTTTAGGTGTTCCAGAAAAAGACATCCTGGTTCTTAATGGTCCCAGAGATACCATGGAAGAAGCGCAGCTGATTGCTGACCAATTCCCCGCTGCCTCGCTGGTTCTGGTCACAACAGCGGTGCATATGCCACGTGCCTTATTCCTGTTTCAGCATGCGGGACTTGACCCGATCCCGGCCCCGACCGAACATCTGAGTAAACCGTTTAAAAGCTGGTGGACCTTTCCAGCAGCAGAAACTCTGGCTCACAGTGAATACTGGGCTCATGAACGATTGGGATTCCTCTGGGCACAGTTGACGCAGCAGGTCAAAAGTTATTCCGACCAGGATTAAAGTACCGAACCACAGGATATCAACCTAGGAGGCTGTCGGACTATACGGGCTGAAGCGAAAATTCGGAGGTTTGAGAACAGTTTTTAGCTCGTTTGCAGGCTCATAGCCATAGCTATGGGGCAAAAAGGAGCTGAAAAATGAGCCAAACAAACGGGTTTGTAGCCAGTTCATGAATAGTCTGACAGCTTCCCAGATACAGGAACACCCAATATGCAAGAGAACCTGGCAAATCCGACCCGGGTTGATTATCGTTGGCCACTCCTTTTTCTAGCTTATTTCAGCTTGCAGATATTATTGCGGACCGCTATTGGAAAGGGGCTCGGAATAGATGAAGCCGAGCTTATGCTTACAGCTAGAACTCTGGAATGGGGTTATGGAGCACAGCCTCCACTATACTCCTGGATACAACACGGCATGTTTTCCCTGTTCGGAGAAACAATATTTTCCCTGTCACTGGTGAAGAATTCTTTTCTCTGTCTGACCTATCTTGCATTATTCCGTTTGCTGCGTAGTCACTATGATAGAGAGGTAGCAGGTCTGGCAACACTCTCCCTGCTGCTGCTGCCACAGATTGGCTGGGAAAGTCAGCGGGCGCTATCTCATTCTGTCCTTGCAACAGCGATGGCCAGCATAACATTACTACTATTTTCCCGATTGATTGCAACCCGGAACCTGTGGTTTTATTTTCTTTTTGGTGTTGCTGTCGCTCTCGGTATTCTTTCCAAGTTCAATTATATTATTCTACCCGTTGCGATGTTGATTGCGGCCATTTCTCACCATTCCACCCGGGGAGCAATTTTAAATCCACGGATTTTATTGTCATTGGGGACAACAACTGTAATCATCCTGATGCCCATCCGTTGGATTATAACCCACCAGACTAAAGTCTTTGAATCGATCCATAAATTTAAAATTCAGGATGATGTTACAAAACTGAAATCGGCGCTGACAGGCTTCCTCAGTCTGGCAGAAGCAAGCCTTCTGTTTTTGGCGGTCATTATCGTCATTCTGACCTTTCTCTACTATCAATATGCTGATAAAACCATAAAATCATCCTCGGAATTACCATTTTTCCAACTGCTGATACGGACTACGATAATAGCTTTACTTTTAACCCAGGTCGTCATTTTATGGTCTGGCACAACCAATGTTAAAGATCGCTGGCTACAACCGATTCTTTTTTTAGCTGCACCCGTCATGACACTGTGGTTACTGCCAAAACTCTCCAGATTAGGCAGGCACCGATTTGTGCAAGCGGTAGGTGTTGCCGCACTTTTGATTTTCATTGCCCAACCAGTGCGTGACATCAGGCCCTCTCAGCGTAGCACCCCTTTTCCAGTGATTGTTGCGGCCATTGCGGATAGATATCCAGGTGTAAAAACTCTCTTTGCAAAAAATAAATGGGTCGGCGGCAATCTTCGCTATCTTAAAAATGACTGGATTATTGCGATCCCGGGAAATAACCCCGAAGCATTAAAGGGGGAGGTTGTTTTAATCTGGCCAGGCAAACAAACAACTGTTCCCCGTACGATGAGCAACTATCTTGAAGTTCAGAACAAAGAGATCGTATCCATTGACCCGATAACAACTATCAAGGTTGCCTATTCTCCGAGATCTGAAGCTATGGTTTCGATGAGCTTTACAGCTATGCTGATTAGATAATTCAACCTTATAAAACCATTTGAGCATCTGGAGTCATTCATTATGGAAAAAATAAGCTTCGTTATCCCGATCTACAACGAGGAAGAAAACATCCCTCAACTGATCGCAGAGATAGAAGCCGTGGCACCGGATCTATGCAACAACTACGAAATCCTGCTGGTTGATGATGGCAGTAGTGACGGTAGTTTAAAGGTGATCCAGCAGCAAGCAGACCAGAATAGCCATATCAGGAGTCTAGCGCTGGCGTGTAACTCCGGTCAGTCTGCAGCACTCTCTGCCGGGTTTCAGGCGGCTGGTGGTGATGTCATTATCACGATGGATGCAGACCTGCAAAATAATCCTGCCGACCTCCGGCAAATGATCGAACATTACGGTGAATATGATATGGTTAACGGCTGGCGGTTCAATCGTGAAGATAGCTGGTCAAAAAAAATTGCCAGCAAAATTGGTAACGGCTTCCGCAACTGGCTCACGCGGGAGACGATCCACGACACCGGTTGTTCCCTGAAAATTATGAACGCCACAATGCTCAAACAGATCCATATCTACAGAGGGCTGCACCGTTTCCTGCCAACCCTTATGCGGCTGGAAGGGGCAAAAGTGATCGAAGTGAAGGTCAGCCACCGGCAGCGGCGGTATGGGGTTTCCAAATACACCAATTTACAGCGTGGGATTGAGGGTTTTTATGACGTCATCGCCGTGCGCTGGATGCAGAGTCGACATCTGACAATCGAGATCAAGGAAGAGAAATGACGAATTTATCAACCACTGAAATTATTATTCTGGTGATCGGCTTTACCGGGCAAGCGATGTTTTTCATGCGCTTTTTTGTCCAATGGCTCTATTCGGAAAAACATCGTCGCAGCCTGATCCCGACAGCATTCTGGTATTTCAGTCTGGCCGGTAGCTTTTTTTTGCTGGCCTACGCCATCATCAAAAAGGATCCCGTCTTTATCGTTGGTCAGTCAACCGGATTCATCATCTATACCCGCAACCTGACCCTGATCAGGCGCGAACAGAGAGAAAAAAATGCACTCGCCGAACAACCATTAAACGGCGACAATTGACGCAATGGGAAGACTATCCTTTCCATTGCGGTGACAGAGCCATAACAGTGCCCCGTAAGCGGCGACCTTTCTCCTTGAACTTAAACGTTGTATTTGCTAGCTTGCGGGTTTAATTTCAGGAGGCTGTCTGACTATACGGACTGAAGCGAAAATTCGGAGGTTTGAGAACAGTTTTCAGCTCGTTTGCAGGCTCATAGTCATAGCTATGGGGCAAAAAGGAGCTGGAAACTGAGCCAAACAAACGAATTTGCAGCCAGTTCATGAATAGTCCGACAGCCTCTAGGAAGATCCCCTTATCATCATCCCTGCGGAGAGATACGAGCATGGACTATAAAGATACTTTAAATTTGCCAAAAACTGACTTTCCAATGCGGGCCAACCTCCCGAACCGGGAACCGGAACAACTTAAATACTGGCAACAGATCGGGTTGAACAATCAACTTGAGTCTGCGAATCAGGGGAAGAAAAGCTTCATCCTGCATGATGGCCCCCCGTATGCCAACGGTCACCTGCACATGGGGCATGCTCTCAATAAAATCCTTAAGGATATTATCGTCAAAAGCAAACGGATGGAGGGCTTCTTTGCCCCTTACGTTCCCGGTTGGGATTGCCACGGTCTCCCCATTGAGTTGATGGTTGACAAGAAACTCGGCAAGAAAAAACGGGAGATGAGTAAAGCTGATTTTCGGCGGAAATGTCGTGAATATGCAAAGATCTGGGTCAAAACTCAGAGTGAAGAGTTCCAGCGTCTGGGGATTTTTGGCAACTGGGAAGACCCCTACCTGACCATGACCTCTGATTACGAAGCAACCACCGCTCGTGAACTGGCCCGTCTGGCCGAGCGTGGTTCGTTGTACAAAGGGAAAAAGCCTATTCACTGGTGCTCTTCCTGCGTCACCGCATTGGCTGAAGCAGAAGTTGAATATGCCGACCATACTTCGCCATCGATCTACGTAAAATTCCCCTATGTGGATGAACTTCCGGAGGCCCTTGCCAATCTGGAAGGGCGGTCGATCAGCTTTGTTATCTGGACCACTACCCCCTGGACAATTCCCGCTAACCTGGGGATCTGCTTAAATCCTGAACTCCCTTATGTGGTCGTTGAAGCCAATGGTGAATTACTGATTCTGGCTGAAGGGCTGTACGAGACGGTGATGAAAACCCTCGGCATTGAAGATTATTCCGTTATCACAACTTTTGCGGCTGAATTATTTGAAAACAAAAATTGCAAACACCCCTTCTATAACCGTAACTCACTGCTGATGCTGGGTGATCATGTCACTTTGGAGGCAGGAACCGGCTGTGTCCATACAGCTCCTGGCCACGGTCAGGATGACTACCAGGTGGGGCTGAAATACGGTCTGGAAATCTATAACCCGGTTGATGATTATGGCCGCTATCGGCAAGATCTTGAGCTGTTTGCCGGGATGAAACTGAAAGATGCCAACCCGGCTGTCACTGAGAAACTGACCGAAGTGGGCGCACTGCTGCACGAAAGTCTGGTCGAACATAGTTACCCCCACTGTTGGCGCTGTAAAAAACCAATTATCTTTCGAGCGACCGAGCAGTGGTTTATCAGTATGGAAGAGAACCACCTGCGGCAGAAAGCACTACAGGAAATTGAGCGGGTTGAGTGGATTCCAACCTGGGGTCGTAACCGTATCTATAATATGATTGAAGCCCGCCCCGACTGGTGCATCAGCCGGCAACGGAGCTGGGGAGTTCCGATCACCATCGTCTACTGTGAAAAATGCGGTGAGGCTCTGAATGACGGTAAAGTGATGCACTATATTGCCGATCAGTTTGAAGCTACCGGCAGTGATATCTGGTTTGAAAAAGATGCAGCAGAACTTCTTCCAGCGGGAACAATCTGTCCCGATTGTGGTCACGACAAATTCACCAAGGAGACTGATATCCTCGATGTCTGGTTCGATTCCGGGGTTTCTCATGCTGCCGTCTGCGAGCAGCGTGACTATTTACAAAGTCCTGCGGATCTCTATCTGGAAGGTTCTGACCAACATCGCGGCTGGTTCCATTCCAGCTTGCTGGAATCGGTCGGTACCCGGGATCGTGCCCCCTACAAAGCAGTTTTAACCCACGGCTTTGTTCTGGATAAAGATGGGCGGCCGATGTCAAAATCAATGGGGAATATCATCGCCCCAGAAGAAATCATCCGCAAATATGGGGCAGAAATCA
>JAGGWI010000237.1 GCA_021157505.1 Desulfuromusa sp.
ACCCTGCTACTTAGACTCATCTTTGCCGGGGTGATCATTGCTTTGCTTGTCGCAGCAATCAGTTACACACTTGAACGGGATCGTTTCCTCCACACTCTGGCAAGGAAGATTACTGCTGATGCGGCTTTGATAACTGCTACCCGTAACCAGATAGGATCACTCAGCAATGAACAACGGACGGCCCAACTCAATCAGACGATGAAGCAGATTATCGATGGTCTCGGCGAGCAACGGTTACAGAGGGACCATTTTATTCTGCTACGTTTCTTTGGTCAGGATAAGAAATTACAGGCATCAAATCAGGAGCAGGGAGATTCTCCATACCAGCAATTACTGGAAACTGTGGAACCGTTGCCCCCCTCTTTTCCTGAGCCCGGGGAGGAGTGGTTTCAGGTGATAAGATTCAACGGGCAGCTGGTTGTCCATGTTGTGACTCGTCTGACGAACTTTGAAGGGATGGAACACTCCTGGTTTGAAGGTTTCTATGCCCTTTCGGATACAACGCGAGCGGCTTTTCGCGGTCGACTTTTAAGGGCGGTATTGATCGCATTTACTATTGTTCTGCTCACTATAGCGACCATTTATCCACTGGTTATGTCGTTGGCCAATAAGCTGTCCCGGCTGTCACACAGCTTGATGCAAGCCAATATGGAAACCTTACAAGTTCTCGGTAGTGCTATTGCCAAACGGGATAGTGATACCAATGCTCACAACTATCGGGTGACGATTATTGCGGTACGGCTAGCCGAAGTTGTTGGTTTGAGTCGTCGTGATATCCGGGGGCTGATCAAAGGGGCTTTCTTGCATGATGTGGGTAAGATCGGTATTCGTGACGATATTCTGCTTAAACCGGGAAAGCTTGATGAGGACGAATATCAGGTGATGAAAACCCATGTGGATCATGGTATTGAGATTGTTTCTCGCTCACGCTGGCTATCTGATGCTCTGGAGGTGGTTCATGGTCACCATGAGCAGATCACCGGAAACGGTTATCCGGACGCTCTGGCGGGGGACAATATCCCGATCAGTGCGCGAATTTTTGCCATTGTTGATGTTTTTGACGCACTCACCTCACGTAGACCATACAAAGAGCCCTTCAGCTTCGAAAAGACCATGATGATTCTTGAACAGGACAGTGGCACTCATTTCGATGCCACCCTTATCGAAGCGTTTAAGACCATCGCTGAAGATATCTACACACACATCGCCCCGATGGAGGAGGGATTGGAGGAGGAGCTCGACAAAATCTTGAAAAAATATTTTGCCGGAGGCAAGGAGAACCTTGACGATTTACACTTGATATAGTTTTACGATGACTTGAATCAGGCATATCCTCCCGGTTGTCCCAACATCCTGCGGGTCACCAGAACAACACCTTTATCAGTTATTCTGAAGCCGTTGGCTTCGTCGTTTGAGCTTTGCAGTAGAGTCAGACCGGCCATCATTCGTGTTGCAATAGCGGGTCGCCATCAACGTGATGGAAATTGGGCTGATGATTTGATGTATGAGTTACAAGTCCTCCAGATGGTAGGTCTTTCCTTCTTGCACCAAAGGCAGGGGGGCATTTTCCAGAAATGGAGTGTGATAGCATAATACCTGGCCGGGAATAGCTTGCTGAAGTTTTTCTACCTGTTCCCAGTGGGTGTGGACGCTGTTTGGATTGTCAAAGTCAACTTCGTGAAAAACAATATCGCAAGATGTAAACCACTGGGGCAGGAGCTCGTCCCGATTAATGATACTTTTGCAAGAGGCTCAAGTGTAAGATTTTTCGACACTGTAAAATATTTTGACATAAAGTAATCGCAGCGGGGTCATTTGATGGCCCCGCTTTTTTTAATTCTGCCACCACCAGAAGTTACTTCTGGTGGTGGCTAATTGTGTATTCGGGGAAGATATTACTTAATTGAATCCAACCTGCCCAACCGGAATCATTCGTGTCATCATATTAGCTAAAATTTGGAACCGGAACGGCAGCCTCTCTCTTGCCGTCCCGGCTGCTATCGACTAACTGCAAATGGTGAAAATGACAAACATAATCAGAGTTGGAACCAGTGCTCTTTTGAGCAAACCTAACGGGGATACTCCATCCTTAAAATAACCCTTGAAAATTGACTGGCTCTAACACTCTGGTCATGTTTACAAACCAGATTGGGGTGCTACTCTTTAATCAGGAGAATGTTTAAAAAACGGAGCGTAAGAGGAGGCTACTATGACCTATGGACGTGGCAGGACCTACAAAAAAGTTGAAATAATTGGTATTTCACAAGCCGGAATTGAGGATGCAATTCAGCAAGCAGTGACCAAGGCACAGGAATCATTGGAGAAGCTTTCGTGGTTTGAGGTTCAGAATGTTCGCGGCCATATTGGGGATGATGGCAAAATTAATGAGTATCAGGTGGTACTCAAAGTGGCTTTTGAGTTGAAGTAGACCGAGGTGAATAGTGACCTGTTCTGAGTATCTGTTGCCGGAGAAATAAGGTACGTCACAGCACAATCTGAACAGCAATATAATACTGACATAATCCTGATGGTTAGCTAATGAACAAGAAATATAAA
>JAGGWI010000219.1 GCA_021157505.1 Desulfuromusa sp.
ATGGTCGGTGGCGCAGAGGTTAAACTCGGAACACCTCTCGTACCAGGTGCTAAAGTTAAAGCACAGATCGTTGCTCAGGAGAAAGACAAGAAAATTCTTGTTTTTAAATCCAAGCGACGGGGTGGTAACCGTAAAAAATACGGCCATCGTCAACCTATAACCCGACTTAAAGTCGCGGCAATCGAAGCTTAAGGAGGGTCTCATGGCTCATAAAAAAGCTGCTGGTAGTACCCGGAACGGCCGCGACAGTGCTGGTCAAAGGCTCGGGATTAAACGTTATGGTGGTGAAGAGGTCTCTTCCGGTTCCATTCTGGTGCGTCAGCGTGGAACAACTTTTCATCCCGGAAATAATGTTGGTTGCGGTAAGGATTATACCTTGTTTGCAACGATTGATGGTGTGGTTAAGTTTGAAACCAAGAGGCAGGGGCGCAAGTTTATCAGCGTTTACGCTGCTTAATCAGTCCTGTCAAGCAACCCTTATTAGAACCCGGTATCGCTCATGCGATCACCGGGTTCTTCCGTTTCAGGTGAGATAGAAGATGAAATTTGTTGATCAGGTTAGAATCGAGGTGAAGGCGGGGGATGGTGGTCGCGGTTGCGTCTCCTTTCTGCGCGAGAAATTTGTTCCAAGAGGTGGTCCCGATGGGGGTGATGGAGGTGATGGCGGGAGTGTCTCATTTATTGTTGATGAAGCTCTTTCTACTCTGCTCGATTACCGTTACTTGCATCATTGCAAGGCCAAGAATGGTGCCCCTGGCCTGGGTAAAACCAAACATGGCAAAAATGGTGAATCTCTGGTGCTGCGAGTACCACAGGGGACTCTGGTCTATGATGATGAGAGCGATGAACTTCTTGCCGATTTAACCGTAGTAGGAGAGCCATTACTCTTTCTTCCCGGAGGGCAGGGTGGACGTGGTAATGCCCGTTTCAAAACCAGCACCAACCGGGCTCCCAGGCATGCTCAGCCGGGAATTGCAGGAGAAGTCAGATCCCTGCGTTTGGAGCTGAAACTGCTGGCAGACGTAGGACTGGTTGGACTGCCCAACGCCGGCAAGTCAACTTTGATTTCATCATTGTCTGCGGCTAAACCAAAAGTTGCCGATTATCCCTTCACCACCCTGGTCCCTAATCTCGGAGTTGTCCCTTATGGTGGCTTTAAAACCATGGTGCTGGCTGACATTCCAGGTCTGATTTTTGGGGCAAGTGAAGGCCAGGGACTGGGAACCCGTTTCTTACGCCATGTTGAGCGCACCGATCTATTTCTCCATCTGGTGGACACTTCCTGTATGCAGGAAGGGGACCCTTTCGCCAATTTTGAAATGATCAATAATGAATTGAAGTGCTACGATGACTCTCTGACTGGAAAACCGCAGATCGTTGTCCTCACCAAGATTGATGTTCCCGAAGTTCGCGAACTGGTCGTGCCGTTGACTGAGCGTTTCCAGTCTCTGGGCTATTCAGTCTTTTCTGTTTCCGCAGTAACCGGGGAAGGTTTGAAGGAACTGGTGACGGCGGTTGGCAATGAACTGGATCGGTTGCGCGAAGATTGAAAATATTTTTTGTGGAAAAAATAATTTATTGAAATGAGGGGCTATGCGTAAAGCGTTGCTTGCACATGTAAAACGGGTTGTTATTAAAATCGGCAGCGGTGTGATCTCCAATGCCTCCGGGATGGAAAATGATCGGGTGAGTGCACTATCTGCCGATATCTGTCAATTGCTTGATCGTGGTCTGGAAGTGATAGTCGTCTCTTCCGGGGCGATATCTGCCGGGAAAGGTCAGCTTGGGATTACCGGGCGACCGCAGACCATTCCGCAGAAACAGGCGGCAGCTGCAATCGGACAGACACAAATTATTCTGAAATACAAAGAAACTTTCCAGAGTCAAAACCATAATGTCGCCCAGGTGCTGCTGACTCGTGATGATTTATCGAACCGACGTCGCTATTTGAATGCTCGTAATACCGTTATGACGTTACTTGAGTATGGAGTGACGCCAATCATCAATGAAAATGACACGGTTGTGGTTGAGGAAATCCGTTTTGGTGACAATGATAATCTTTCGGCTTTGGTGACCAGTCTGGTCGAAGCAGATCTGCTGATTATTCTCTCTGATGTTGATGGGCTCTATGATCAGGATCCGGCAGAAAACATCCGGGCAGAACTGATTCCAGTGGTTGAACGAATAACGCCAGAAATTGAAGCGATGGCTGGAAAATCGAATGGAGATCTCGGCGTCGGAGGGATGGACAGTAAGCTGAAAGCGGTCAAGCGGGCATCACTGAGTGGAGTCGGAACAGTGATTGCCAATGGCCGCAGTCAGAATATTCTCAGCCGAATTTTTACGGGTGAAGAGGTTGGTACCTACTTTCTTCCAGCCCAGTCGAAATTGACGGCAAAGAAACATTGGATTGCATTTTCAAAAAGACCGCGGGGGAAGTTGCTGATTGATGAGGGGGGACAACGAGCTGTTATCAAGCATGGGAAAAGTTTGTTGCCCTCTGGTCTTTGTGGTGTTGAGGGAGGTTTCGAACGGGGCGATGCGGTGCGTCTCTGCAATCTGGATGGTGAGGAATTCGCCCGCGGCGTCATCAGTTATTCTCTGGCAGAAACGCTGCAGATTATGGGCAAGCAGAGCTCTGAAATTGAACCAATTCTTGGTTATAAATATCGTGATGAAGTGGTTTACCGCGATAATCTGGTTTTGACTGTAACTGATGAAGAAGAGGAGGTTGATTGATGGCTATTGGTGAAGAGATGCTGGTGTTAGCCAGAGCCGCTCAACAGGCTTCCCGATTGCTGGCCACCCTCTCATCAGCAAAAAAAAATGAGTTATTGCTGGCAATGGCAATTGCTCTGGAGGATGGCTCAAAGCAACTGCAGGCAGAGAATGAAAAAGACCTCACTCGGGCGCGAGAAAATAAGATGGCGGAGGCAATGGTCGATCGCCTGACTTTGACCCCGGAACGAATTCGAGAGATGGCAGGGGGATTGCGCGAGGTGGCAGCACTGCCTGATCCGGTTGGTGAAATAACCGGCATGTGGCTACGTCCTAATGGTATTCAAGTTGGTCGGCAAAGGATTCCTCTGGGTGTCATCGGGATTATCTACGAATCACGACCAAACGTAACCGCGGACGCCGCTGGTTTGTGCCTGAAAAGTGGGAATGCAGTGATCCTGCGTGGGGGTTCTGAGGCGATTCATTCCAACCGTGCCATCGGTGCGATTCTACAGCAGGTATTAAAAGATCTGGAATTACCGCAAGCCGCCCTGCAGGTGGTGACAACGAGTGACCGCAATGCGGTGACAGAGTTGCTGCAGCTGGAAGATCAGATCGATCTGATTATTCCGCGTGGCGGCGAGGGGCTGATCCGCTTTGTTGCCGAAAATTCAAAGATTCCGGTTATCAAGCATTATAAAGGGGTCTGTCACACCTATGTTGATGCCCACGCCGATCTGCAAATGGCGGAGGAGATCTGCCTGAATGCCAAAGTCCAACGACCCGGGGTCTGTAACGCTATGGAAACCCTGCTCATTCACCGTGATTGTGCAGCTGAATTTCTGCCACAGATTGTGGCATCTATGGAAAAATCCGGAGTCGAATTGCGGGGTTGTGTTGCTGCGCAAAAAATTATTCCCGGTCTGCTGACAGCAACAGAAGAAGATTGGCAGGCAGAATATCTTGACCTGATTCTGGCCATTCGCATTGTTGACAGCTATGAACAGGCCCGTGAGCATATTGAAACCTATGGTTCTCTCCATACCGAAGTGATTGTGACCGATGATTATCGGCTTTCACAGCGCTTCCTGCGGGAAATTAATTCCAGTGTCGTGATGGTTAATGCCTCTTCCCGGTTCTCTGATGGTCACCAGTTGGGACTTGGTGCAGAGATCGGAATCTCGACATCCAAACTCCATTCTTTTGGACCGATGGGGCTGGAAGATTTGACCACGCGTAAATTTATCGTTCTGGGAGACGGGCAGGTCAGGAGATAGGTTCAAGGTTCAAGGTTCAAGGTTCAAGGTTCAAGGTTCAAGGTTTTAGGTCTGATCCTTTCACCTTGAACCTTTCTCCTTGTTCCTAAAATGAGGTTATAATATGCGTATCGGGTTACTTGGTGGTACTTTTAATCCAATCCATTTTGGCCACCTGCATATTGCTGAAGAGGTTGTGAAAAGTTGCCATCTGGCGCAGGTCTGGTTTATTCCCACCTGTAAGCCACCCCACAAGCAGCTTGCAGATGAGGTCTCTTTTGTCCATCGCTTGGCGATGGTGGAAGCGGCTTTACTTGACTATCCTCTATTTCGCAGTTCTGCCATTGAGGGGCAGCGGGGGGGTACAAGTTACTCCGTTGACACATTGCAGCAGTTGACGGAAGAATATCCACAACATGAGTTTTTTTTTATTATGGGGCTTGATTCCTTTCAGGAGCTTGGACTGTGGAAAAACTATTCGCAGCTATTTGAACTTGCCCATATCGTGGTGACGGCCCGGCCCGGTTTTGCAGGCTCATTACCGGAGTTACTTCCAGTTGCCATTGCGGACCGCTTCTGCTATGATTCCGACTCGAAAAATCTCCGGTTTGATACAGGATTTTCATTGATTAAAGTCGCACATACCTGCCGTGATATTTCCTCCACAGAAATTCGTCAGCAATTGTCGATGAGCCGGGATGTCGGGGAACAAGTTCCACTCTCCGTAATTGAATATATCAGAGTCCATGATCTCTATTCCTGAAATTTGAATCAGGTAGAAGAAAAGAAGAAGGTATAAAATTGCAAGCTAAAGAAATAGCCTTATCGGCTGTCGAATATGCGCTTGATAAAAAAGGGATGGATCTCCGGTTGCTTGATGTCCGGGAACTCTCTTCACTGACCGACTATCTGTTGTTGATTTCGGGGCGCTCCGATAGACAGGTCCAAGCCATAGCAGAAAATATCAGAACAGAATTCAAGCATCATCACAGTTTACAGCCACTTGCTATTGAGGGGATGAATCAGGGACGTTGGATACTGCTTGATTATGGTGAAATCATGGTTCATGTTTTTCAACCAACGGTTCGTGAATTCTACGACCTTGAAGGGTTGTGGAGTGAGGCTCCTGAGGTTGAACTGGTCCAGACTGTCGCCCCGTGAAATTTCGCCTGATTTGTGTTGGTAAATTGACAGAACTCTGGCAGCGGAATGCGGCGGATGAATATGCCGGGCGGGTGAAGCGTTATTTCCCGCTGGACATTGTTGAGCTGAAAGAAGAAAAAGGGGGGCGAAAAGGGGATACGAAGGGATTGCTCAAACGCGAAGGGGCACGGATTCTGGAAAAGGTTCCCGAGAGGACTTTTTTGATTGCCCTTGATGAGCGAGGTCGTAACCTGGAGTCAGAGCGGTTAGCCGATTTGTTATCGGCAGAAATGCTGCATAGTGGTCGCGATTGGTGTCTGGTCATCGGTGGTCCGTACGGTATCGATGCTGAAGTTCGTAACCGAGCTGATTTGATCCTGTCATTATCAAAAATGACATTTACCCACCAGATGGCAAGAGTTTTTTTACTTGAGCAACTCTATCGAAGTTGTACTATTATAAAGAATGAGCCCTACCATAATCGGTAGGTGTTTTTATGGAGGTGGATTGGACGATGGAAGCGGTAGAACTAACAGAGACAAGGGAGTCTTTATTGCAGTTGCGGGCTGAGGTTTTAGCAGAATCTGAGCGTGCCTATGCTGCATCCCAGTCATTGGGAAAGGATGGCGTTCCAGACATAGGGGATATGTCATCTAACAGTTACCATCAGGAAGTATTGATGAATCTTAGTGAGACACAGCGTTCCCGGGTGCGCGATATCGATGCTGCTTTAGAACGGATGGACCAGGGGGTCTATGGCCTCTGTATGCGTTGCGAGGAAGAAATTCCCGCCCGGCGCATGGAGGTACGTCCATTTTCCCGCTATTGTGTTGACTGCAAAACCGAAGTTGAAAAGTTTGGCGAGTAAATAACCCTGTAACCCGCATTGTGGGTTAGCTTGGAGATGATCATGATTCTAATTGCCCTGCTTGTATTAGCTTTTATCGTTTTCGCTGTCGGATTTCTCTACTTTTGGGGGGTTAATCCTGGCACGATTACGATCTTTCTGACTAGCGACCTGAGTTACACTTTGCCGTCAGCGATTATGCTGGTCTGTGTGTTGCTGGTCGGTCTTCTGATTGGTAACGGGGTCCATTTTTTAAGTGCTTTTCTCTATTCTTTCCGTCACTGGAAGGGAGGGCGTCGTCTGAAGAAGGCTGAAGAGGTGGGATCTATCTACCACAGTGGCGTTGGTCGGTTGCTTTCCGGAGACTTGAAACAGGCACGAACCCTTTTGAAGAAGGCTTTAGATCGTGATCCTAGGCGGGTTGATATCTATCTGGCTCTGGCCAGTGTCGCCCTGCAGGAAGGCAATACTCAGGAGGGGGTTGAACTGCTACAGCAGGCACGTAAGCTCGATCCACAGGGACTTGAAGTCCTTTTTAAATTGGCAACAACCTATGAAGCAAGTGGTCAGCACGAAGAGTCCATGGGTATTTATAAAGAATTGCTGGCTGGTGATGCTGGTAATCGTAAAGCAATGCGTTCATTGCGTGATATCCATATGGATTCTGGTGACTGGCAGGAGGCACTGACTCTACAAAAGAGGATTCTCAAAACCTCAAAGACCGGGTCAAAAGTTGAGACGGAAAAGAAAATTTTGCTGCAGTTGCGTTACGAGATTGCCCATTCCGACCTAGAAGATGGGAACCGGGATCAAGCGATTGAAGTCTGTCGGGATATCATCAAAAAGGATGCTACATTTACTCCGGCGCGGGTGACTCTGGGCGATGCATACCATCAAGCTGGACGCGATACCGATGCGGCTAAGGTGTATCAGGATGGTTACAAAGCGTTGAAAAAGAGTGTATTTCTTGCTCGCCTGGAAGATCTTTATATCAATGCTGAAGATCCTGCGGCACTGCTGGCATTTTATCGCAGTCAGATGCAGGTTGATAGTGAAGACATGCTGCTTAAATTGTATCTCGGGAGACTCTGTCTGCGTCTGGAAATGGTCGATGAAGCGATGGAGCACCTGACCGATCTGGAAACCTCGGGAGTCGATTTTACCAAGCTCCATCTGTTGTTGGCCGAAGCTCAGCGCCGCCGCAATAACACCGAGGAAGCTATTGTTGAGTATCAGAAAGCTTTGAGTATTGATGGCCACCTGCTCCTCGGATTTGTCTGTGAAGCTTGTGGTGCCCGACTTGTCGAATGGCACAGTCGTTGTCCAGAATGTAAAACCTGGGATTCTCTGGTCTTGCCGGAGCGGAAACAGATTCAGGATGCCAAATTGATTGAGAGTCCAAAGATGATTCAACACGGGTCGCAGGAGAAATAATATGACAGCAGGGCCGGTGGCACTGGTGATCCTGGATGGTTGGGGAATCAGTGAAAATTGTGAAAATAATGCCGCTTGCCAGGCAAATACGCCAGTTTTAGATCGCCTCCGTCAGGAATATCCCAATAGTCGTTTGAGCGCTTCTGGTCAGGATGTCGGGTTGCCGGACGGACAGATGGGAAATTCAGAAGTCGGGCATATGAACATTGGTGCCGGGCGGATCATTTATCAGAATCTAAGCCGGATCAGTCTGGCGATTGAGGATGGTTCATTTTTTAAAAATCAAGCGTTGGAAAGTGCCTGCAAGCGGTTGGTTGCTTCTGGCGGCAAGTTGCATCTGCTTGGATTGCTTTCGGATGGTGGGGTTCATTCCCACAATACCCATCTCTATGCTTTAATCCGTCTGGCTCAGCAAGTTGGAGTCAAGGAGGTCTGTATCCATCCTTTTCTGGATGGTCGTGATACCCCTCCCAAGAGTGCAATTGATTATCTGCAGCAGTTAGAGGGTCAACTGGAAAGTATTGGTCTTGGCCGGGTGGTGACGATCATGGGTCGTTATTGGGCCATGGATCGCGATAATCGCTGGGATCGGGTTGAAAAAGCCTATCTGGCACTGACCGAAGGTGTTGGTCAATCGGCAGCTTCAGCTGCTGAGGCGATTGAATCGGCCTATGCTGCTGGTCAGACTGACGAGTTTGTCGAACCCTGGGTCGTGGCAGCGCCGGGAACCATCGATGACGGAGACGGTGTCATCTTTTTTAATTTCCGTTCGGATCGTGCCCGTGAAATGACCCGGGCCTTGGCCCTTAAAGATTTTTCCGGTTTTTCCCGCAGTAAAACTCCGCAGTTGGTCGATTATGTTTGTCTGACTGAATATGATGAGACCTTCGACCTTGCTGTCGCGTTCCCTTCCGAAACCTATCCTGAGATCCTTGCAGCAGTTGTTTCTCATGCGGGATTCAAACAACTGCGGATCGCTGAGACAGAAAAATATGCTCATGTCACCTTTTTCTTCAATGGTGGGGTAGAACAGCCCTGGCCGGGAGAAGATCGGGTGATGATTGCCTCCCCCAAAGATGTTGCGACCTATGACCAAAAGCCCTCTATGAGTGCTGTAGAGGTGACGGATGAGGTGGTCAAACGGGTCGAATCCAATAAATATCAGCTGATTATCTTGAACTTTGCCAATTGTGATATGGTTGGGCATACGGGGGTTTTAACCGCTGCTATTGAAGCGATGGAGACGGTTGACAGCTGTCTGGGACGAGTTGTCGCTGCCGTCAGTAAGGCGGGTGGAAAATTGCTGATCACGGCAGATCATGGTAATTGCGAGGAGATGGTGGATACACAAGGACGTCCCCATACGGCACATACCACGAACCCGGTGCAATTTATTTTTGTCGATCCCGACCACAAATCTCAGCTGGTTCATGACGGGATTCTTGCCGATCTTGCACCGACTATTCTGGAACTCCTGAAGTTGGAAAAACCGGCTGCTATGACGGGGCAATCCTTGCTGGTTAATTAAACATTCGGTAACGATCCGGGGGGGATTTTCAACAATCAAAAAGCTTTTATTCTCTCTGTTTAAAATCTTTTTCCCCCCGGCCTGTCCCCTCTGCGGGGGTACCCTCCCGAACAACTATTCTGCTCCATTCTGTGTCGCTTGCCTCAATGGATTCAAGCCTCTTCCCGAGGCTAAATGCTCTCTTTGTTCACTCCCATTTGTCGGCACCTCCAATAGCTCCCACCTGTGTGGCCGCTGTATAAAACACCCGCCAGCCTACACAAAGGTCTATGCTGTTGGCCTTTATGAACTCTCTTTGCGACGCTCTATCCACCAATTCAAGTTCAATGGTAAGGTAGGATTAGATCGACCTTTAGGGACGTTGTTGGAGCAGGCGATCGACACTGATTTAAAAATTGATCTGCTGCTGCCGGTGCCGTTACAGCGTAAACGTTTGCAACAGAGAAGTTACAATCAAGCCTTGTTGCTTGCCCGGGTGGTTGCAAAAATAAGAGAGCTGCCGCTGGACAATGATCTGTTAGTCAAGGTTCGTGAGACAGAATCACAGCAGGGTTTATCCGCTAAAGAGAGGGTCAAAAATTTACAGGGATCATTTAAGCTGGAAAAAAATGTAGCGGGGCAAAATATTTTATTGATTGATGACGTCATGACAACTGGTGCTACAGTTGCCGCTTGTAGTCGGACATTGATCGAGGGCGGTGCCGCTAACATTTATGTTGCGGTCATCGGACGAGCAGCCTGATCCTTTATCGCTAGGAGACCATCTCATCAACAGCCTCCCAGGGAATCAAAAAGATACCCTGAGGCACAAATGAAGTGCTATAGTTATCCACTGCTAGCAGCCTATCGGGCAATCAATGAACTGGCTGCAAGTTGGTCCATTTGGCCCATATCTCAGCTCCTTTTCGACCAATAGCTACGGCTATTACTCTCAAATGAGCCAAAATCTGATCTCAAATGGTCAAATTTTCGCTTCAGTCCAGATAGCCCGACAGACTGCTTTTGTTTTTAAAGGATATTTTCTTCGGGGAGATCCTGTGAACTCGAACCTTCATCGCTTGCTTTCTGAATACCCTCTCGAGACTCTGCTACAAACCATTCCGACCGGTTTGTTTCTGGTTGATGTCGATAAAATAATTGTCTATTGGAATGCTGAAGCCGCGCGGATTACCGGTTTTACAGCGGAAGAGGCCGTTGGGCAACATTGTACTTTCCTGCATGGCGATCCCTGCAACATGGAATGTGGCCTTTTCTCTGAAACAACCCCAAAGCCAGAGATTGGGCTAACCTGTTCCTTTCGGCATAAAGATGGTCGGACCATTGCGCTGACTAAAAATGTCGATTTGCTTCGCGATGATGCTGGCACTATTATTGGTGGTGTCGAAGCATTTGTTGATATTACTCGCCTCAAAGAACTCGAAGTCAGTCTCCGTTCTGCGGTAGAAGAACGTACCCATGAGCTGGAACTGGAGAAAGCCGGACTTCGGGCTGTTCTTGATGGCATGGTCGA
>JAGGWI010000242.1 GCA_021157505.1 Desulfuromusa sp.
AAAAAACAGTCTCAATTATTTGTTCTATAAGTGCTCTTGTTTTCATCACAGGCTATCTGAGTGTTCCACTAGCATGGTCTGCCCCTGGTGATAAAAAACCGGCTATCCAGAAACCTGCAGACAAGGATGTGAAAGAGCTTGGCGATCTGAAAGATGGTAAAAAAGGAAAGAAATCAGTAAAGAAAAAAGTGGTTACGAAAGCAGGGACAGCTGCAGCGATCGGGGTTGCAGGGGCAAAGGTGAAGTCAGGCGCAAAAGGAAAAGTTTCAAAAAACAAAGAATAGTATCTTTCTTTCAGGAATATCAATACTGACAAACCTGAATAGCCAATTTACCAGCCGGCGTTAACGTCAGTGGACTACATAAATTTGAAGCATTTCTTTATGGAAATAATGGTTATGGCAGTTGTCAGAGCAACCGGAGTAAAGATAAGATCTGGTGTAAAATAAGAAATTAAAAAAAATCGGATTGACTGACTACGCAGCAACTTTCTCATCATTTTTTTGCTGTTAAAATGAGAGTCCTCGTAACTTCTCAATAATCCCGTGCATGTTCAAAATAACACGGGACTCCCAAGACAGATGGTGGTATGCTTTGTCCCATCATGGAAACAGCATTTACTATTCAAGGCAGACTGCTCACAGCTGATGATCTATCCGTCATCCGAAATATAATTACCAACAATCCCAGTTGGCACCGCACTCGCATTTCTCAGGAACTTTGTCAACGTTGGCAATGGGTAAACGACAAGGGGATTCTTAAAGATATTGCCGCCCGTTCCATGCTGCGAAAACTTGACAGCATGGGCCTGATAGAACTTCCTGCACCGGTTCGTTCTGCCAATAATAAATTCCGTAATCAGCCTGTTGTGCTTGAGTTACCTGAACAGGCAAGAAGCCTGCTTGAAGGTACTTTATCAGATTTTCAACCCATTCGCACTCAACGCGTTAATAATTCTGACGACACTCGACTATTTCGAGGTCTTTTACAGCAGCACCATTATCTTGGATATACCGGCCCGGTCGGCGAGAATCTCCAGTATTTATTTTATGATCGTCAC
Source organism: Desulfuromusa sp. (assembly GCA_021157505.1). GTDB lineage: Bacteria > Desulfobacterota > Desulfuromonadia > Desulfuromonadales > Geopsychrobacteraceae > Desulfuromusa. The sequence continues at coordinate 1,061 of JAGGWI010000242.1, forward strand.
GATCGCCTGCTTGCTTGCATGTTGTTCGGTGCAGCCGCCTGGCAGGTGGCAGACAGAGATCGATACATCAACTGGGATGAATCTACCCGCAAACGGAACCTATCCAGAATTGCAAATAATATGCGTTTTTTGATTTTACCCTGGGTACGGATTCCGCATCTGGCAAGCCACCTGCTGGCAGTGACTCGTCATCGTTTGTCCAGGGATTGGCAGGAAAAATATGGACATCCTATTCTCTTAGTAGAAACCTTTGTAGAACAGAACCGCTTTGCAGGAACCTGTTATAAGGCCGACAACTGGCAATGTGTCGGCAAAACCCGTGGGCGCAGTCGCAACCATAGTAATGGCGACCCCATGGTACCGGTTAAATCGGTTTGGCTCTATCCCTTATGTTATAGATTTCGTCAGAAACTCACGGCACAGACAGAAGAGACTGATTGATGACCGATAAAAATATACTCCCTCATATTCCGGAAGAGGAACAAACGCCGACAGTACGACTTCTGCTTGCCTTTATCGAAAAACAACAAGAAACCATCCAGAAACAACAAACAGAGATTGATGCCCTGAAAGCCGAAGTGGCCCGGCTCAAAAAATTACCCAAAAAACCAAACATCAAGCCCAGCAAACTGAGCAAGGACAAAAACAAAGGTTCTGGCAATTCGGGAAAATCCAATAAATCCAATAAACGGAAAAAAGAACTGACTATCCATAGCACCGAAATCATTAAACCAGATAATCTGCCAGAGGGATCACGCCTTCTTGGATACGAAAACTATACCGTGCAGGATATGGTGATTAAAGCACACAATACTCTTTATCGAGTTGCACGGTATCAGACACCGGATGGGAAAACACTTACTGGAGTTCTTCCCAAGGAACTACGAGGTAGTCACTTTGGTACCCAACTCAAGGGATATATCATTTACCAATATTATCACCAACGTGTCACCCAGCCTTTGATTCTGCAGCAACTGAGCGAATGGGGGATTGATATCTCCAGTGGACAAATCAGTAATATTCTTATCCGGGACAAAGAGCATTTTCATGAGGAAAAGGATGAACTACTCAGTGCCGGGATCAAAAACAGCAGCTATATCCATGTTGACGACACCGGAAGTCGTCATGATGGGAAAAACGGCTACTGCACCCATATCGGTAATGAGTCTTTTGCCTGGTTTTCCAGTACAGAATCAAAAAGCCGCATAAATTTTCTCGAGTTGTTACGGGGAACTGCATTAGATTACACAATTAACGCAACCGCACTTGATTACATGCACCTGCAGAAGTTACCTCTACAGCCCTTAGAGGCCATTAAGCAAGACGAAAATACCATATTTGCAAATAAGAAAGAATGGAACGTCTACTTACAACAACTCAATATTACCACTATGCGGCATGTTCGTATCGCCACGGAGGGTGCATTGCTCGGAACCTTGAGCTCGAGCGGATTTCCTCCTGATCTGGTTATAATCAGTGACGATGCTGGACAATTTAATGTTCTTCTGCATGCCTTGTGCTGGGTTCATGCTGATCGGGTTTTTCAGCGTATCATACCTATGAATGACAAACACGCTGAAGAACTTGACTGGGTTCACACTCAAATATGGGAAATCTTCTCCAACTTGAAACAGTACAAACAGACGCAGACCTCCGTCTTAAAAGCGGAGATTACAGCCCAATTTGATAAACTGTGCGATAGACAAACTTCTTTTGCAACATTAAATCAGGCGCTCAAACGCTTGGCACGCAATAAGAATGAGTTACTTCTGGTATTAGAACGACCTGATATCCCTTTACAGAATAACCTGAGCGAGCGCGATATACGGGAATATGTTATCAAACGAAAAATCAGCGGCAGTACCCGTTCGGAAGAGGGCCGACGATGTCGGGATACATTTGCCAGTTTGAAGAAAACCTGCAAAAAACAAGGCCTGTCCTTCTGGAAATTTCTTTGTGATCGGTTGAGAAGAGGAAACGACATCCCCTACCTTCCAGATTTACTCCAGGGGTAACACACATGATTGCATGGGGTTATTGAGAAGTTACGAAAATATTAGGTATCGGCAGGGAAAAGTGAATATTGAGCGAGGGGACGATAAGGATTTGTGAAAAGAGAAACATTTCAGTTTCTTTTTCTTTTTTGCCATATTTCAGATCTCCCACAATCGGATGACCAATATCAGCTAGTTGCACTCGAAGCTGATGCTTTCTCCCTGTATGGATTGTAGCTTCAAGTAGGGTTCGTTTTTTACCACCTTTCAATACTGTAAATGTGCTAATACATCTTTTAGCACCGTGTTTTTCGTCAGGATGTACTCGTACTCGATCTCCTTCTGTTTTTAAAAATGTGTCCACGGTGAAATGATTTTTATTAATTTTCCCATGAACCAGTATGAGGTACTTTTTTTCAATGGCTCGTTCTCGGATAAGTTCTGAGAGTTTTCGAGTTGTTTGGAGGTTTTTAGCTCCTATGACCAGTCCTGAGGTCATTTTGTCTATTCGATGAACAAATGTAAAATGCGGGTTATGAGTGTAGCTGAGTATAAGCTCTGAAAAACCATATTCATGATTACTTCC
>JAGGWI010000283.1 GCA_021157505.1 Desulfuromusa sp.
GTATAAAGCTCACCGGCTGGGATATTAGTAACAACAACACCAAGCTTTGCCATAACTTCACCAGCAAACCCGGGGATCCGCATCTTCAGACCTTTGAGATCATCCAGACCCTTGATCTCTTTCTGGAACCAACCACCCATCTGATTGCCGGTATTACCACCGGGGTAGGAATAAACGCCATGTTTGTCATAAACTTCCTTCATCAGCTCCATACCACCGCCATAATAGAACCAGGCATACTGCTCTGGAGCAATCATCCCGAATGGCATCGTGGTAAAGAACAGAGTATTCATGTCCTTACCTTTCCAGTAGTAGGAGGCTGAATGTCCCATTTGGTACTGACCGGCTTTGACCATGTCAAGAATGCCAAAAGGGGCCTTGTGCTTGTTCTTGGAATCGATCCGGATTTCCATCTCACCATTCGACATCTCTTTAACCATGTCAGCCATTTTGATAACAGCATCACCAAAAATTGGGAAGTTGGTCGGCCAGGTCATTGCTAATTTCCAACGATACTTGGCTGCAGCTTCTGCCTGAGGGGCAAAAGTTCCAACCATCAGCAGCGAACAAACTGCCAGGAGACAAACTGTCATGCGAAACACAGATTTTTTCATCCTTTTCCTCCGTTAAAGAAAGATTAATTTTCAGGGCACCCAAAACTAAACTCTTTTAGTCATAGATTTAGAATATCGCACTAGGTTAACATATTGAAAGTCTTTTTATCCATACAATCGACTCCACATATCTAAACTAATGCTTTAAAATAGACCAAGGGGAGAATAAGTCAAGTAGAAGAAAAAACAACCTGACCTCCGAGGGGACAGCGGCCCGGCCAGAACTCTTAAAAAACCATATAAAACGATAAGTTAATCATTGACTCAGAACAGTAGTTATCAGATCATCAGCGTTTCCATATTTCTTGGGAGGTGGATCTTTTTCTACTCTCGCTGGAGGTTTATATGAAATTTATCAGCTTAATCGTTCGCTTGATTGACAGACTTAATACCAAAGTGGGATATGCTATTTCCTGGCTCAGTACACTCCTGGTTTTAGTTGTCTGCTATGACGTTTTTACCCGCTATTTTCTGCGTAAAAGTAGTGTTGGTGTCCAGGAGCTTGAATGGCATATCTTTGCCGTTCTTTTTTTGCTGGGAGCCGCCTACACTCTGAAGATGGATAACCACGTTCGGGTGGATGTCATCTATACCCTGTTATCACCTCGGGGAAAAGCATGGATCAATCTGCTTGGTGGTATCGTATTCCTGATCCCCTTTTCAATTCTGATCCTCTGGGCCAGTCAAGGTTTCATCAGCATGAGTTGGGCAATTCAGGAAACCAGCCCTGATCCAGGAGGTCTTCCCTACCGTTACATCCTCAAGGCGATGATCCCGGCAGGGTTCAGTTTGATCCTGCTCCAGGGTATTGCCCTTATTCTCCGTTCATTCTGTACGGTTATCGGCCGCCCACTGGAAGAGATTGAGAAAGAAGAAAATTTAGAGGAACAGCAACATGCCTGAATATATATCCCTGGTCTTATTTGCCACCGTTTTTGCACTCCTGTTACTCGGCTTCCCGGTCGCATTTACTTTGGGCGGAGTTTCTCTGATCTTTGGTTACTTTACTTTTGGAATGGGGTTCTTCCAGCTTCTCCCCTTGCGTATCTGGGGAATCATGACCAACTACGTATTGATAGCCGTACCCCTGTTTGTTTACATGGGGATGATGTTTGAGAAATCCGGCCTGGCGGAAGAGTTGTTGGAAACGATGGCAATGCTGTTCGGTAAATTGCGTGGTGGCCTGGCGATTTCGGTCGTCGTGGTCGGGGCGGTTCTGGCAGCTTCAACCGGCATTGTCGGTGCAACGGTTGTCACTATGGGCCTCCTCTCCCTGCCAACAATGCTTAAACGCGGCTATTCTCCTGAGCTGTCAACCGGAACGATCTGTGCCTCCGGCACCCTGGGACAAATTATTCCACCAAGTATCGTTCTGGTGCTGCTGGGTAGCGTCCTGAATGTCCCAATCGGTGATATGTTTATTGGTGCGGTTATCCCTGGTTTGATCCTGGTCGGGTCATATATCCTCTGGATCATTCTGGTCGCAATCTTTAGCCCTCAATCAGCTCCGGCAATGCCGGCTGAAGAACTTGCTGAGTTTCGAAGAAGTGGCATGTACCGGAAGATTTTCAGGGCTTTCCTGCTCCCTTTCTTCCTGATTGTGGCGGTCCTCGGTTCAATCTTTGCCGGGATTGCATCACCAACAGAAGCCGCTGCCGTTGGGGCAATGGGGGCCACCCTCCTGACCATTTGGCAGAAAAAATTCAGTCTACAAACCTTGCGGGAAGTTATGCGTGGCACCACAACACTGACCTGCATGGTTTTTATCCTGATTGTCGGGGCAACAACCTTTGGGCTGGTTTTCCGGGGGATGGGTGGAGATCGCTACATCACCAACCTTATTCTGGGTGCGGGGATGGAACCAGGACATTTTCTCCTGATCGTCATGCTGGTTATTTTTGTTGCTGGATTCTTCATCGACTTTATCGAAATTACCTTTATTATTGTGCCAGTCGTGGCTCCAATCTTCCAGCAGATGGGTATCGATCTTCTCTGGATCGGGATTCTGATCGCTATGAACTTACAGACTTCATTCCTGACCCCACCCTTCGGCTTCAGCCTCTTTTACCTGAAAGGGGTTGCGCCACCGGGAATCACCACAACACAAATTTACAAAGGGATTATTCCCTTTGTCGTTATTCAGATGATCTGTGTGTTAATCGTCGTCGTCTGGCCCGAAACCGTCACTTGGCTACCAGAATACCTGGTAAAATAGTTTCTGTCCAAAAACCGCCCTTTCCCGCAATCTCTGCGTCAATCTGCACATTTGTTTGTGCGGCGTAAAGTACTACGCCTCCGCTCAAATGCTTGATTTCCTTGACCTTGTAAAAAACTGCTGGTTCTTGAATCAGAAACTTATATAGCTATTCATGTTTAATCAACCTTTCGTTGCCGATAAGCCTGAGCCATCCCCCCGGTGGAAGTTTCACGATACAACGATGGCAGTGCCTGGCCAGTTTCATTCATGACCAGGGTGATTTCATCAAAGCTGATTTTATGTTCCCCCCCGGAAAGAACGGCAAAATGGCAGCAACTCAAGGCTCGGGTCGCTGCGTGGGCGTTGCGTTCGATACAGGGAATCTGTACCAGACCATTGACCGGGTCGCAGGTCAAACCAAGATGGTGTTCCAACCCCATTTCTGCCGCATATTCAATCTGATTGTTGGTTCCGCCGTGAAGTTGCGTTGCTGCCGCTGCAGCCATTGCACAAGCGGTACCAACTTCCCCCTGACAGCCCACTTCAGCTCCGGAGATCGAGGCATTTTTCTTGACCAGGTTGCCAATCAATCCAGCGGTTGCCAAAGCTCGCAGAATATCTTCATAACTGCATTCCAGAGTTTCATTCAAATAACGCAGGACTGCTGGCAGGACTCCGCTGGCACCACAGGTTGGTGCGGTAACAATGATGCCACCACTGGCATTTTCTTCCGATACGGCCAGTGCATAAGACCAGACTCTGGCATTGTTTTTCATATGTTGCTCATACAGACTTGATTTACGGTAGAAGGTATGGGCTTTGCGTCCCAGACCCAATCCGCCGCTCAAAACCCCGACCTGCGTCAATCCCCGATTGATTGCCGAGGACATCACATCCCAGACACGGTCAAGATAATCAAGGAAATCGGCATCTTCACAGTTCAGAACATGTTCCCAGAGCGATTCTCCACTACGATTCAGAGTGTCAAGGATATCCGACAGTTTGGTTAACGGATAGACTGAGGGTGGAAGCGCTGATTCGTCACTATCCCGAAGAGCGCCACCACCAACACTGTAAACCTCCCAACTGTGCAATATTGAGCCATTATCTGCCACCGCCTCAAAGCGCATCCCGTTAGGGTGCAGAGGAAGTTGTTTTTCGGGCACCCAAACCAGTTCCAGCTCTGATTGATGGGACTGAAAAACATCGAACAAAACTTTATCGGTCAGGTGACCGCGCCCGGTTGCAGCAAGGCTGCCAAACAGCGTCACCCGGTAATGTGCTGCACCAGGGTGTTTCTTCAGAAACGTCAGAGCCGCTTGACGTGGTGCCATGGTGTGACTGCTGGACGGCCCAGTACCAATACGGTAGAGTTGGCGTAACGATTCCATATTTTATACTCCCGGTAAACAGTGCCAGTGCCACAAAAAAACCCACCAATCTGGCAGGCTTTTTTGTGGCATCTTAGATCAATCGAAAGTCACTGATTAATCAAATAACGAATAATAAGCCCTCTCGGAGATTTTACTCCAAGCTTGTTGCTGTTTCTGGAATTTACTGAAGCTCTCATAAACTTTCTTACTCATTGGATCCTTGGCAACAATCTCCTCAAGCACTTCTACTGAATACTTCCGCAATTGCTTGATAACATCAGCCGGGAATTTCTTGAGAATAACCCCTTCTTCATTGACCATCTTATCGAGATAAAGGTTATTCTTTGTTTCTGATTCGCACAGCATCCACATATTTGCCGACATCGTTGCCGCGACAATAATTTCCTGAAGGTCTTTAGGTAACGCCTCATAAGCACTCTTATTGACGAAAGATTCCAGAACAGTTCCCGGCTCATGCCAGCCCGGATAGTAGTAGTACTTGGCAACCTTGTAAAAGCCCATCTTGTAATCGTTATAAGGACCGACCCATTCGGTGGCATCAATAACACCGCGCTCAAGGTTGGTATAGAGCTCGCCACCGGGAGAAAGAACCGCTGTTCCCCCTGCTTTAGCCAGAACTTTACCACCCAGGCCAGGAATCCGCATCTTCAACCCTTTGAAATCAGCAATGCTATTGATTTCACGATTGAACCAGCCACCCATCTGTACCCCGGTATTACCTGCAGGCAGCGGCTTCAGGTTGAACTTACCATAAACTTCATCCCAGAGTTCCATCCCGCCACCAGTGTAGAGCCAGGCGTTCATCCCCTGCGCATTGAGCCCGAAAGGGATTGCAGCAAAAAACTGGGTCGCCGGAGCTTTACCGGCCCAGTAGTAAGCAGCGCCATGACCCATTTGCACCATTCCCTGGCTGACCGCATCAAACGCCTGTAGTGGTGGAACCAATTCGCCACCCCCATAGACCTGGATATTCAGGCGTCCACCAGACATGATATTGATCATCTCAGCCAGTTTGTCAGCACCTTCACCCAGAAGTGGGAAGTGTGGTGGCCAGGTGGTGACCATTTTCCAGTTATAGGTTTTTTCAGCTCGAACAATGGCTGGAGCGCCAATCGTTGTTGCCGTTGCAGCGACAGCAGTTGCCGCCGTTGCCTTCTTAAGGAAATCACGCCGATTGCTTTTTTCCATGAACGCCTCCCTGTGGGTAATTTTAGCTATTTAAATAGCAGGATTAATTATTGAGGATAGAATATAACCCCGTTTTACAAATGTCAAATCTTTGGCAACCATGTTTATTTTTTCCTGGAGACCGGGAGGTCAACAATAAAGGTTGCTCCACCTCCCGGGGTTTCTTCGACCCAGGCATTACCACCGAAAACCCGGGCAATTTTTGCTACGGTTGCCAAACCTATTCCAGTACCTGCCGACCCTTTACTGCTACTGCCACGCTTGAATGGCTCAAACACCTCTTCCCGTTCTGCTATAGCGATTCCCGGGCCGTGATCGACCACAATAAAGCGCACTCGATCAGAGAATCCCTGTCCAGAAACCTCAATCCGGGGGTCAGCTTCAGCCGCATATTTCAGGGCGTTACCCAAAAGGTTTCTGAACAGATCCGTCAACAGAGATTCTGGTATTTTAACTTCCGGCAAGATATCAATCGTCACCTTTGCCCTACGTTCCAACACTTTATCCGCTAACTCCAGTAATACATTCTCGGCAATATTTGTTGCATCAAGGGATTGTTCAGGAATTTTCAACTGCCCAACACGTGACAGAGCCAGTAAATCCTCCAATAGATCTTTCATCTTTTCTGCGGTTTTCTTGATCTCGGCAATAGACTCCCGACCGATATCATCAAGCTGCTCTCCATAACGATCTTCAAGCAGTTCTGCAAAACCGATCAGCGGGGTCAATGGGGAACGAAGATCGTGAGACACCGTCGCCACAAAGGCATCCAATTCGCGATTTGTCTGTTGCAACTGACGTCTGGTCTCTATCCGCTCGGTGATATCCCGGCTGACTCCAAGTTTGTGAGTTGGGCTTTTTGCTAAAGGATAGGGAGAATGGATAATTTCATAAGTCCGCCCCGTTTCCGGCA
>JAGGWI010000155.1 GCA_021157505.1 Desulfuromusa sp.
GTCATCTGGACTTCCTCGATGCGATACTTGCCATTCATGTCAGTGTTATCTTTGGTGCATTACTGAATAAAGGTCTGGAAACTATCGGTCTACAGTTGCCACTGTTTGTAACCTGCCTGTTTGCCGGGATACTGATCACCAACCTGATTCCTAAAAACTTTCCCCGTTTTAGCGGCACTGAGTGGCCAAGTCGGAAACCGGCAATCGCTCTGATTGCCGATATATCGCTGGGGACATTCCTGGCAATGTCACTGATGAGTATGCAGCTCTGGACGTTGGTCGATCTTGCCGGACCCCTCTTTACCATACTTGGTGCGCAGTTTGTCATCGCCGTAGGGGTCACGCTGTTTGTGGTTTTCCCCCTGATGGGTCGAAGTTACGATGCGGCTGTGGTGAGCGCAGGTTTCGGTGGTATCTCTCTGGGCTCCACACCGACGGCAATGGCGAATATGTCAGCCGTCACCAAGCGCTATGGTGCTTCGCATCTCGCCTTCGTCATTGTCCCTCTGGTGTGTGCGTTTTTTATCGACTTAGCCAATGCACTGCTAATTCCATTCTTCCTGTCAAATTTCTAGGAGTCTGTTGATGAGATAGTCTCCTAGACCTTTGATTGTTATCACTATTTATTAAATCGGTCCCTCATGGTCGGCCTCAAACCAGTGGAGCCATACCTACGGCAATACCTTCTTCCAGCAATCAATTGTCGTTGCCTCAAACAAACCAGCTTTGGCGTAGGGATCTCCAACAGCAAAGGCTTCGGCTTCAGACTTGTCAGCAACATCAAGGATAACAATCGAACCACACATCTTTTCGCTATCATCCAGAATTGCTCCGGCAGCAAAAAGTTTTTCGCCAAAACTCTGCAAATACTCTATATGGGCGGGACGGTTTTCCTGACGGACCGGCAGGTGATCTTTTTTATCGATGCAACGAATGACGTAAAGCATTTTTTTATTCTCCTTTTGGGTTTGGATTTGAAAAAAATCTCCCCCAGCCCCTCTTTTCCAAAGAGGGGAGTTATTAGACCTCCCCCTTTTACAAAGGGGGATTGAGGGGGATTTCACGTTTTTATCCCATACTGCTTCATTTTTTCCCACAGATTTTTACGACTGATGCCTAGAACCTCCGCTGCTTCTGTTTTGTTTCCAGCCGTTTTTTTCAAGGCATTACGGATACACCTTTTTTCTGCAACAGCCACAGCGGTGGCAAGATTGACCTCCCCTTTTTCTGCCACATCCTCTTTTATCCCACGGATTTCCAGGGGGAGATCCCAGAGCTGAATTTTGGGGGCTGGCGCCAGAACCGTCAATCGCTCGAGAACATTTCTCAATTCTCTCACGTTACCGGGGAAGGGATATTTATTTAATGCCTGGGAAACCTCCGGCGAAAGAGAGAAGGTCAAACCCCTCTCCTGACCAAATTGTTGTAGAAAAAAATCGCACAATTCCGAAATATCCCCTTTTCTTTCCCTTAAGGTCGGAACAGAAACAGGTATAACCTGAAGGCGATAATAAAGATCTTCACGGAACCGACCCTTTTTTATCTCTTCAGTCAGATTTCTGGCGGTCGCGCAAAGGACTCTGACGTCGATCGGGATCAGTGCTCTTCCACCCACCCGTTCAATTTCATGTTCCTGTAAGACCCGTAACAATTTAACCTGCAGGTTGAGGGGCAAATCACCGATTTCATCAAGCAGGATCGTCCCCTGATCGGCCAGTTCAAATTTACCGATGGATGTTTGTTCCGCACCGGTAAAAGCCCCTTTTTCATGACCGAACAGTTCTGATTCCAACAACCCTGCCGGGATTGCCGCACAATTGACCCGGATGTATGGCTTATCGGCACGGCGACTCTCATAATGGATGGCAGCAGCAACCAGTTCTTTGCCGGTACCACTGTCTCCCTGAATCAAAACCGTCGCATCGGATTGCGAGACCTGACTGATCAATTTGAGCAGCTGCTGCATTGGTGGACTGGAACCAATCAACGGTTGGCGCTGCCCGCAACAATTTTCCAGAGAAACACAGCGGGCTTTGATGGTGAGAATATTCAACAGGCGCTGAACCCGGAAGGTCAGATCATCCAGATCAAAAGGTTTTAAAATATAGTCTGCTGCACCCTTTTTCAGACAACTAACGGCATTATCAGTATTGCCATGGGCGGTCATCAGAATCACCTCGGTTCGCGGTGCAAGATGCTTAACCTCGGCGAGCAGTTTTTCACCATCCATCCCCGGCATGCGGATATCAGAGATAATCAGATCGTAGTTGTTCTTTTTAACCAGGGCTAAAGCTTCGCTTCCATTGATCGCGGCATCAACCTGCCAGCCTTGATCGCACAGGTGGTCAAGCACGGTAATGCGCATTATTTCTTCATCTTCGGCAACCAGAATTCTCACCGTCATTTGACCTCCTCACCGGCAGCAGAAGGGTGCAGGGGGACAGTCAAGGTAAAACAGGCGCCGCTATCAGGAACATTTTTCACCGCAAGGCTTCCCCCTAAACGTTTAATCAATGAATCAGAAACAGAGAGACCAAGGCCCGTCCCTTCGCCAACCTCTTTGGTGGTAAAAAAGGGTTCAAAAATATTATCCAGATATTCGGGATCAATACCCGAACCGGTATCGGAGATTTCAATATGAATTGATCCATTCTCCAGACGACTGACCACTTTAATTGTCCCTTCCTCGGCACCAATGGCCTGAACGGCATTACCTGCCAGATTCATGACCACCTGGCGCAGGGCTTCGATACCGGAATCTACCGGCTGACCTATTTCAAGCTGCAGATCCTGTTGGATATTTTTATGCCCCAGACAAGACAGTTCCAGACAGTCGCGGATAACCTGATCAATATCACCAAGGGTGGTTTTAAGGGGTTCTTTCCTGCCAATATTCAGCAACTGCTGCACCGTCCCCTTGATTCTTTCAATCCCCTGACCGAGCAGAGTCATATAGCGATTTTGCAGTTCCGGCTGATCCATGTTTCTCCGCATGGTCTGCAGGCAATTCTGCATTCCCCCAAGAGGGTTGTTGATTTCGTGGGAAACCCCGGCGACCAGACGTCCCAATGCGGCCTGTTTTTCATTTTGGAAGACCTGCTCTTGAGTTGCGTCCAGTTCTTGCTGTGAAGTTTCAAACCGGCGGCAAAGATCATGAAAATGTTGACTCAATACTCCTATTTCATCACTGTTTTCAATGACTGAACCATTATTGACAAAGGGCTTTTCAGGATAATTATCCATAGCATCAGCAAGCAGCGTCAACCGCTTGGCAACCAGAGAATTGAAGAGGAGGTAAAGGGAGAGGGAAACAATGATAATTGTTGCCAGAGCGATGCCCAGCAACATCCAGTTGTTAGAATTAATTTCCGCATAGGCCCAGTTCATCGGAACGGTGACATTCATACCACCACGGATATCACCAAGCACATAGCCCTGATCATCATGACAGCCCAAACAATTTGAGTCGACAGTCAAAGGCGCCATGTAACGGAGACGAAAATTTCCATCAACTTGTTCGATCTCAATTGCCTCAACAGCCCCAGCGGCAAACCTCTCCAGACTGCGCCGTTCAAAGCTATCCGGTGCGTTATCGGGATTCATGGGTTTCAAGCTGGTGACATTAAATTGTCCCATCCCCTCTTTGGCCGCATAAGCCGACAGTTCCCGAGTTACCATGGCGGGATTGCGTTTGACCAGCCAGTTGCCTTGGCTGTCCTGAATCTCCCCCTGCTCAAGAAATGGATTACTTTCTACTCCGGTAGACTTTACAAAGAAAAGACCATTGTGATCTGAGACCCATTGTCGAGTCAGGCGAATCTGGTTAAAAAGCATTTTCGCCTGCTGGGTCGCCTGCTCGACAACCAGATTTTCCTGAAAACTGGAGGTTCGATAAAAGGTGATCCCGTAAGAAATACAGATCACCAGACTGATCAGCAAAATAAGTTTGGTTTTTAACTGCATAAAAAAGGAAACCTTACTGATTATGGTAGGTTATATATCCAAGGTGCTGCTACCAAACGGTAACATGAAAAATCGGTCAAAAGCTACCCACTGGTAACAAAAACAACATTCAAACTTACATATACTGCTGAAAAATAGAGTATTTATTGTGGCATGCCCGTTGCAGTTCTAATCATGTTGGATAATTTGTTGCTATTAAGCTGAATTCTGATATTTTTAAATACAGTAGCTTTTTCACGTAAGTGGAATTTTCTCGAAAAGGATTAAGACTGCCACTCAAGTAAGGAGGTGATTGAATGTCGAGTAACGGAACCCCAAGTAAGTCCGGCGCAAAAAAACTTCTGATTTTTGGAGCGATGTTTGGCGTTGTGGGTGCGATGGTTCTGGTTCTGGCTTCCGGTTTTATGGTGGAATCAACCAACACCGATGAGTTCTGTGTGAGTTGCCACGTCATGGAGCCATTCAGAACCTCGTGGAAGGCTTCTGTCCACGGTGGAAAGAACCCACAGGGTTTTACTGCACAATGCGTAGATTGTCATCTGCCACATGACGGTTTTGTGAATTACCTGGTCACCAAGGCAAGGACTGGAATAAGTGACATTATTCACAACTTCACGATTGATGGAGCAAGTTTTGATTGGGCTGCAAATACCGAGGCAAATCGTCTCAAATTCACCTTTGACAGCGCCTGTCACCGTTGTCACCACAAC
>JAGGWI010000050.1 GCA_021157505.1 Desulfuromusa sp.
GGTTATCTGCCAAAAAAAGTTACTGCCGATTTTCCGCTCCACCTGACTTTGCAACCGTTCATACCGAAAGCACTCTATCTTTCCTACTGGGCTGCCGATAGTAACGAGTTGCGAGATCGTCTGCAACGGTTGATTGCTGAAACCGGAATGAATGCACTGGTGATGGACCTGAAATCTTCCCGGGGGGATATTGCTTTTCGCAGTCAGTTACCGTTAGCCCGAGAGGTTGGGGCGCAGAGGGTTCGAACATTGAAAGACCTGCCAGAGTTTTTAGCTGAATTGAAACGGCAGGGGATTTATACCATCGGCCGGGTTGTGGTTTTTAAGGATAGAGCTCTAGCTAGAAGCCGACGGGACTTAGCTGTTTACACCCTGGATGGATACCTCTGGGAGGATCGTGAAAAAATCAGTTGGACCGACCCCTTCAATTCAGAGGTCTGGGATTACAATATCAATATTGCAAAAGAAGCCGCAGCTTTAGGATTTGATGAAATCCAATTCGATTATATTCGCTTTCCGGCAAAATCAGACTTGATGTTCTCCCAGGAAAATACCGGCGAAAACCGGGTGGCAGCAATCAATGGTTTTCTCCAGCGTGCCAAGCAGCAATTGGCCAATTATCCGGTGATGACATCGGCCAATATTTTTGGCTATATCTGCTGGAAGCCCAAAGATCAGAAGATTGGTCAACGGTTGCTTGACCTGGCCGAACATGTCGACTATCTCTCCCCCATGCTCTATCCTTCCGGGTTTCCCTATGGTGTCCCCGGCTACAGCAACCCGGTGGAAAACTCATATGAGGTTGTTGCCCAATCTTTAAAAAAAGCGAGTGAGCTGACCGGGCTACCGGCAGTCCGTTTTCGCCCTTGGTTACAAGCATTCAGGGATTATGCCTTTGACCGGAGAAGGTTTACGGCGAATGAAATTCACGCTCAGATCAATGCGAGTGATGCCAGCGGCAGTCATGGCTGGATGTTGTGGAATGCTGCCAGTCGTTTCAGCCTGGCAGGGTTGCAGCAGGTGATTCCGATTGGCAAACTAAGTCTGGTTGACGTCAGTCCAAAAGCAGGAGATTCAACGATCCTGACCAGTACGATAGATGAAAACCATGCCGATCCGATGTTGTAGTTTAATTGGAATCGGGTCTCAATTCAGGCAAAAAACAAGTAAGCCAATAGCGTCACCACCGTTCCGAGCAAAGCACCGAGAAATACTTCCCTGGGAGTATGGATTTTCATCAGCAGGCGGCTCTGACTGACCAGTCCAGCGAGCAACAACACCATCATTCCGATCAGAAAACTTCCCCCGAACAGAAATGTTGAGACCGCAATTGAAAACGCGACGGCAGCATGTCCACTGGGCACACCTCCGTGCAACGGGGTGCCACGATTGTAGTGAGATTTAAGCAGCACAACCAGAATAACTACGATCAGCAAAGCTCCGACGGGAATGGTCCCTTGCGGTTCTTTTCCAAAAGTTGGTTCGCTGTGGAACAATGGGAAAATATGCCCGGAAAGAACCAGGTAGCCAAGGATGACCGCCCCAACACTGGTGACCAGTACCGCCCCGGCGGCAACATCCTTCGCCCGTTTGGCCAGCTCGTGATAGTCATCGGTGACCAGATCGACAACCGTCTCAATAGCTGTATTCATCAGTTCGGCAAATATCACCAGCACCGCAGCTAAAACCAGAAGGAAAAATTCCAGTGCGGAAACTTTGAAAAAAAGGGCTAAAAACACTACTGCCAACGCCGCAACAAAATGGTAACGGATATGACGTTCACTTTTGGCAGCCCAGAGAATTCCTTCAATGGCACAGTTAAGGCTTTCCAGCCAGCTTGTTGGTTTCATAGGCCATCCTGTAAAAGACTTGGAAGATATCTAAAAGATAACAGTCTGGTGGGTAAATCACAATCAAGGATGCTGTCGGGCGTTGCTGATCGTTGCGAAAAACCGGCTGAACAAGGACAGATTTTTGATCGTTTGAGAGCGAATAGCCATAGCTATTTGTCGAAAAGGATCGTCAATATGGACTGATTAGACAATTTTGCAGCAGATTCTTGTCACCTCCGACAGCCTCCTGAATTCCTTCATTTACTCCCACAGAAAAACCGGCTAATCTCTGATCTTACCGAAAAAAACATGAGGCATTCAATCAGGAGACAGCAATAATGAACGACGATAATTTTACTGACGATGAGATGAATGAAGATGAGGGAAGTTTTGCTGCAATGTTTGAAGCCAGCGAGGCTGAGGTTGGACAACCTCTGGAGCGGGGAAAGAAGATTGAAGCTACAATTCTACAGATTGGTTCGGACTGGAGCTTCCTCGACGTCGGTCAAAAGGGGGAGGGAGTTCTTGCTTCTGCTGAGCTCCTGAACGGTGATGGTGAGCGTCAATATGCGGTGGGAGACAAAATAGCTGCCTATTTTTTATCTCGCAGCGGCGGCGAATTACGTTTTACCACCAAGATCGGTGGCGGTGGTACCGGTACTGAACAATTGGAAACCGCTTACCAGAGCGGCATTCCGATTGACGGCACTTTTGAAAAAGAGATTAAGGGGGGCTTTGAAGTCAAGCTTGCGGGGAATGTCAGAGCCTTTTGCCCCTTTTCACAGACCGGGTTGCGACAGGCTGAACCCGCTGACTTAATTGGTCAGAGCCTGCCATTTAAAATCAGTCAGTTCAGTGAGCGGGGTCGAAATATCGTCGTCTCTCACCGGGCAATTCTGGATGAAGAGCGCGAACAGCTCCGGGTCGGTCTGCGCGAGACCTTAAAAGAGGGGATGGTAGTCAAGGGGACGGTCACAAATATTCGTGACTTTGGGGCCTTTGTTGATATCGGTGGGATTGAAGGTCTCTTGCCTATTTCTGAAATCAGCTATGGCCGAGTCGAGGATATCAATGATGTACTCAGTCTCGGACAGGAACTTGAGGTTGCGGTTAAACGGATCGACTGGGATGACAACAAGTTTTCTTTCAGTCTCCGTGATACCCAGGCCGATCCCTGGAAGAAGGTAGGATCAATCTATCAGGTTGGTCAACAATATCCCGGTAAGGTGAGTCGGCTGGCTCAGTTCGGCGCTTTTGTCACTCTTGAAGATGGTATTGACGGCTTGCTGCATATCTCAAAGTTAGGTGACGGGCAGCGGATCCGCCATCCTCAGGATGTTATCAGTGTCGGCCAGCAATTGCAGATTATCATTGAGAAGATTGATCCAGCGGAAAAACGGATCTCACTGGCGTTGGCTGGGAACAAAGATGACGAGACCGAAACCAGCTATAGCGATCAACCTGCTGCTACCGCTGGTCTTGGAACTCTCGGAGACTTACTCAAGGCGAACCAGCAAAAGAGAGGGCACAAGAAACGCCGATGAAAGGGGGAAGTACCTCTAAATCTGCCATTCTGTTTTCAATCTGTATGGCACATTTTCTTAATCCTTTCATGCTGTCGGCTGTCGGTGTTGCCTTGCCGGTTATGGGGCGAGAGTTTTCTGCCAGTGCTTTGCAACTGGGTCTGATTGAAACCAGCTTCGTGTTGTCGATGGCTATTTTTCTTTTGGTTATGGGTCGACTTGGAGATATTTACGGCCGGCGTAAAATTTTCCAGATGGGGTTGCTCCTTTTTGCGTTTGCCGGTGGTTTAATTTCACAGGCTGACTCGATAGAGATGGTCATTGCCCTCCGTTTTTTACAAGGAATGGGGGGGGCAATGGTCAATGCAACGACTATGGCAATCCTCGTTTCCGTCTTTGCGCCACACGAGCGCGGCAAAGCCCTTGGAATTGCTATTGCCAGTGTTTATGCCGGGATTTCCTGTGGCCCCTTTATCGGTGGATTTTTGATCGAGTTTTTAGGCTGGCGGTCACTTTTTTATCTGATGGTTCCCTTTGGGCTACTTACGTATTTTGTAACCTGGGTTAAAATTAAGGATGAGTGGGCGGGCTCCAGAGGTGAACCCTTTGATTGGTCGGGTGCTCTTGTCTATGCCCCTTCGATTTTGTTGCTGGTCTATGGCGTTCTCCATCTGCAGGATGGGGGGCTAGCCTGGGGATTGCTGATCCTTGCAAACCTGGGTCTGGTCCTGTTTTTACTGATTGAGATGCGAGCTCCTTACCCGATGTTGGATGTTCGTCTATTGCTTGAAAATCGGGTCTTCGCGTTGAGTAATTTAGCCGCACTGTTTAACTATGCCGCCACTTTCGGGGTGACTTTTTTTCTCAGTTTATACTTGCAATATGTCAAAGGGATGGGACCGCAACAAGCCGGGACAATCCTGATCATCCAGCCGATTGTGCAAACGATCTTCTCCCCTTTCTTTGGTCGCTTATCGGATCGTATTCCTGCGGCCTATGTTGCCACCAGCGGCATGGCCTTCTGTGCTGTGGGGCTTGCCGTTGCGACCGGCCTTTCGGCGGAGTCACCTCTCTCTATGATCGTTCTTTTGTTGGTCTTTCTCGGCCTTGGCTTTGCCCTGTTCTCTTCGCCTAATGTCAGTATGATTATGGGCAGTGTCGCACCGCGTCACCTTGGTGTGGCTTCAGGATTAAGTGCCAGTATGCGAACCATGGGGATGTTGACCAGCATGATGATTATTACCTTGATCTTTTCCTA
>JAGGWI010000273.1 GCA_021157505.1 Desulfuromusa sp.
ATCGACAGCCAGGCATCGGTAAAGCGCCAACCCAGATCGGGAGCTTTTTTGCCGTAATCCATGTGGCCGTAGATTGCTTTGCCATCAATTTCGCGGATATGCTCGCTGAAAAATTCGGCAATATCTTCATAGGCCGACCAGTTCACTGGAACGCCCAATTCATAGCCATAAAGCTTTTTAAATTGCTCCTTAAATTCGGCGCGGTTAAACCAGTCATAGCGGAACCAATAGAGATTGGCAAACTGCTGGTCAGGAAGTTGATAAAGCTTGCCATCCGGGCCGGTGGTGAATGATTTGCCCATGAAGTCATCGATATCAAGAGTTGGCAACGTGACGTCTTTACCTTCACCAGCCATCCAGTCGGTCAGGTTGACGACATAGCCATAACGGTAGTGGGTCCCGATCAGGTCAGAGTCGTTGATATAGGCATCAAAGATGTTTTCACCCGACTGCATCTGTAGCTGCAGTTTTTCAATGACGTCACCTTCCTGAATCAGATCGTGAACGACATCGATACCGGTGATCTCTTTAAATGCTTTGGTGAGAACTTTTGATTCGTACTCATGGGTCGGAATGGTTTCGGAGACAACTTTGATTTTCATCCCTTTGAAGGGTTTAGCCGCCTTGATGAACCATTCCATCTCTTTCATCTGCTCAGCTTTGGAAAGGGTTGAAGGCTGAAATTCACTATCGACCCATTTTTTGGCTGCAGCTGTGTCTGCACTCGCTGATGTCACAAAGAACATCAACAAGGCTGTAGTGAGACCGAGCAAGAGGGCCACACTCAATTTCTTTCTGCGGATTGTCTTTACCATCTCTCTCTCCTTCCTTTGGACCCTTCATCAGAAATCCGGTTTCCCGGTTCTCATTATCAGTGTGAAGGTCCTGAACACCGACAAAGAGGTTCTTACAATGAAGCTATCTGATTAGCGCTAATCCTCAGCCAAGACCTTCCCCTCTCCCTAACCCTCTCCCACAAGTCGGGGAGAGGGGATTTTAGCCCCTTCCCCGCTTTATGGGGGAAGGTTGGGATGGGGGTGCTCGCGAAGCGATATGTTTTTTTCTGCGTAAACTATTGATCTACTTATAAAAATTGAGCCTGTAATTTCAGTGGCTGAAGATTAGCGCTAATCAGGAAAAATTATATCTATCCCCAACGCATCAGAATAATCATCCAGATCACCGCAATTACAAAGGCGATCCAGAGGTTTAAACTGGTCAGCCCAATCCAGGCCAGATGGATAAATGCGCTACTGAGCAGACCAATAAACAGGCGATCTCCCGGAGTTGTGGAAATCGGCAAAAAACCTTTACGTTCAACACTTGGAGCTTTGATCTGCCAGATTGTCATGGCCACCAGGATGCAGCCGATGGCGATAAAAAATATGGCTGTCGGCAGAGTCCATGCCATCCACGTCAAGTTCATATTTTCACCTCGTTAAACCCGTCCAAGGGCAAAACCCTTGGCAAGGTGGTTGCGCACAAAATAGATGACCAGTGCTCCCGGCACAATCGTCAGAATCCCTGCCGCTGCAAGCAATCCCCAATCGAGTCCTGAAGCACTGACGGTACGGGTCATGATGGCGGCAATCGGTTTGGCTGCCGTGGTTGTCAGGGTTCTTGCCAGCAACAGCTCCACCCACGAGAACATGAAACAGAAAAAGGCGGTGACACCAATACCGGTACGGATAAGCGGCGTAAAAATAGTGAGAAAGAAGCGTGGAAAACTGTAGCCATCGATATAAGCCATCTCATCAATTTCCCGGGGGATTCCAGACATGAAGCCTTCCAGAATCCAGACTGCCAGTGGCACGTTGAACAGACAGTGGGAGAGGGCAACAGCAAAGTGGGTATCGATCAAACCAAAAGTGGAATAGAGCTGGAAAAAGGGGAGTAAAAAAACCGCCGTTGGCGCCATACGATTGGTCAATAACCAGAAAAACAGGTGCTTATCACCGAGAAAACTATAACGTGAAAACGCGTAGGCTGCAGGAAGCGCCGTTGCCAGGGAAATTACGACATTCATCCCGACATAGTAGAGACTGTTCAGGTAGCCGGAGTACCATGACTTGTCGGTGAATATTTTGAGATAGTTATCCAGAGTCCAGTCGAGAGGGTAGAAAGAGAACACCCGCATGATTTCGGCGTTGCTGCGGAACGACATATTCAGCATCCAGTAGATTGGCAGCAGCAGCAAGATAAAGTAGATCACCAATGCGATGGTTCTTTTTTGGAATCTCATGATTTATCCCCCGTTCCGACCTTGAGCAGAGCTTGATAGAAGATATAGCAGAAGAACATGACGGCGAGGAAATAGATGATTGAAAAAGCGGCAGCGGGACCCAGATCAAATTGTCCGACCGCTTGTTTAACGAGATAGATTGATAAGAAGGTGGTGGAGTTCCCGGGGCCGCCTCCCGTCAGGACAAAGGGTTCAGCATAGATCAAAAAGCTATCCATAAACCGCAGCAGTATGGCAATTGTCAGGACACCACGCATTTTGGGCAGCTGAATATAGCGGAATACCGACCAGGCTGAGGCACCGTCAATACGAGCGGCCTGAAAATAAGCTTCCGGGATTGCCTGCAGCCCGGCGTAGGCCATCAGAACGACCAATGGTGTCCAGTGCCAGACCTCCATCAACATGACTGTTACCCAAGCGTCAAACGAGGCGGCGGTATGGTCGAAGGGAATCCCCAGACCGTTGATTGCTGCTCCTAGCAAACCGATATCGGGGCGCATGAAGATAATCCAGATGGTGCCGATAACATTCCATGGAATCAGTAACGGTAGCGCAACCAGAACCAGACTGAGAGAGGCTCCCCAGCCCCGTTTGGGCATCAGCAGGGCGATCATGATACCCAGCGGGATTTCGATCAACAGCACCATTCCTGAAAATAGCAGTTGCCGACCGAATGCTGCATGTAAACGATGGTCTGTAAGTGCTTCCAGATACCATTCAGTACCGACAAAGACGCGGTTGTCGGGGCCGAAAATATCCTGAAGCGAATAGTTGACCACGGTCATCAGCGGCAGAATGGCTGACACGGCCACGATCAAAAAGACCGGGATGACCAGAAACCAGGCTTTGTTGTCTTCCCATTTGTTCATTATTAAGCTCCCGTTTCTGGTTGGGGTGAACGGGCCTTTATCAATGTGTCATCAGAATAAATGCGGATCCATTGTGGCGGAAATTCCAGGAAGCCGCTGCTTGCAGGAACGTCCTGATCTTCTGGAACTTTGACCTTGAGGGGGTGATCGCCAAATTGAACGGTGGCAATTTTACAATTACCCAGATCTTCGACCCCTTTAATGGCAACTTCGTGAGTTCCTGAACCTTTATTATTCTGCAGAATGAGAAACTCGGGCCGAATTCCCAGTTCGAAGTTTCCGCTCAGGTTTTCATCTCCGCGACCGATAATAATCTGTTGATTACCTACACTGGCAATACCATTCTGTATTTGGCAGGGGAGGAAATTCATCCCCGGACTGCCGATAAAGTGACCGACAAAGGTATGTTGCGGGTTTTCGAACAAATCCTGTGGTGAGCCGATTTGCAGAATCTTCCCAGCTTCCATGACCACCACCTGGTCGGCAAAGGTTAACGCTTCGAGCTGATCGTGGGTGACATAGATCATGGTCAATTTGAAGCGGGCGTGAATTTGCTTCAACTTGCGGCGCAATTGAACCTTGAGGTGGGGGTCGATGACGGTCAAAGGTTCATCAAACAGAACCGCGGCGACATCGCTACGCACCAGTCCTCGGCCGAGAGAAATCTTCTGTTTGGCATCGGCAC
>JAGGWI010000245.1 GCA_021157505.1 Desulfuromusa sp.
GTGAAAAATCAAGGCAGTGATTTACGTCGTGATTTGATCCGCCATGGCTGGTTTAAACGCTAATATGTTGCTGATTCTCGCTGCCGCCCCGCTGGAAACAGAACTTCTGCGTAAAAAGATTGAATCCACGCAAATTCTCCACTGTGGCTCTATCTCGATTTTTACCGGAAAGTTGCAGGGGCAGGATGTTTTCCTGAGTCATGGCGGAATTGGCCAGGTCAACATGGCCATACAACTCACCCGACTGCTGAGTGAACATAAACCGCTGGCGGTTCTTCTCTGTGGATGTGGTGGCAGTTATCCTGACAGCGGCCTCCAGATTGGCAGTTTGGCTCTCGCAAAGGAAGAAATTTTCGGCGATCTGGGTGTTGCCACAACCGACAAGTTCATCTCGCTGAATCAACTTGACCTGCCACAAAACCCCCAACTTGCACCCATCATTCAACAATCTTTCCCCCTCAATGCAGATCTTCTCAGTTGGGCACAGAAAGTACTTCCGGATGCCGTCTGTGGCTCCTTTGTCAGCGTCAATTGTTGCAGTGGAAATACCGAGCTGAGTATTGAACTACAACAACGCTGCGGTGGAATTTGTGAAAATATGGAAGGGGCAGCTGCCGCACAGGTTTGTGCAGAATTTGATGTTCCCCTGCTGGAGCTGCGTGGTATTTCCAATCCGACCGGCACCCGCGACCCGCAACAATGGGATATTATTCGCGGTGCAGAAGCAGCTCAGCTGGGGATCTTGGAACTGCTGAAAAACTGCCCTTCTGAACAAAAATAGAGGGAGTATAAAATGCAACAACTGAGTCTGGGTTATTCACCCTGCCCCAACGACACATTTATTTTTTATGGGCTGGTTCATGGCAAAGTTCCCTGTCCGGGAATCAAGTTTAACCAACAACTCGAAGATGTCGAAACCCTCAATCAACTCGCCCTGAAAAAACAACTTGATCTGACCAAAATATCGTATCACGCCCTCGGTCATCTACGTGAGAACTACGTCTTATTGCGCAGTGGTGGTGCCTTGGGGCGAGGTTGCGGCCCTCTGGTCATTGCAGCTCAAGAGACCTCAATGGCCAAGCTGCGCGGCAAAAGAATTGCCATCCCCGGTCAACTCACCACCGCCAACCTGCTGTTGCAGCTCTACTCTGCTGGTTATGAGAATCTGCTGATTCTCCCCTTTGATAAAATTATGGCTGCGGTAGAACAAGGGCTGGTTGATGCCGGTGTCATCATTCATGAATCACGCTTCACCTATCAACAGTATGGATTAAAACAGATTCTTGATCTTGGTCAATGGTGGGAACAAGAGAGTGGCTATCCGATTCCGCTGGGGGGAATTTTGGCAAAAAGAGATCTGGGGAGACAATTGATCCAGCAAATTGATACTGCTCTGCGGCAGAGTATTGAATATGCTTACGCACATCCGCAAGAGCCGCAGAGCTACATCAAACAACATGCTCAAGAGCTGGATAATGATGTCATTAACAATCACATCGAGCTTTACGTTAATGATTTCTCTCTGGATCTGGGAGAGGAGGGGGTTCAGGCAGTCAACAGTTTACTCAGTCGCGCCGAGAAACGTGGCCTCATCCCCCCTTGTGAGCTGCCTTTGTTTATCAAATAGGTTCAAGGTTCAAGGTTCAAGGTTCAAGGTTCAAGGTTCAAGCAAAGTTGATTTCTCTCATGGCTACAAGTCAATAAAAAAAAGCACCCGATAACACATGGGTGCCTTTTCCCTTTTTCCTGAAACCTTGTTCCTATTGCTTAATATGAACTGCCCTGATAAATTTAGCGTTTACTGCATCGCCAACCTTCTGTAGAGTCTCTTCGTCTACCGGGGAGTCAATCGAAAACACCACCATCGCCTCACCCGCTTTTTCCTGCCGGCCAAGACTCATGTTACCGATATTCATATTCGCCTCACCCAGAATTGTGCCAATCTTTCCAATCAGACCGGGGCGATCCAGATAATTAATCACCAACATATGTTCTTCGGGGCAGAAATCGATGGCAAATTTACGCATCTTGACAATCTTTGGAATACCCTCAAATAACGTTCCGGCAATCGTCCGACTTCCTTCGGGACTTTCCAGAGTCAGAGTGATCAGGTTGGAAAAAGAACCGGTTTCGGTTGAGCGGA
Organism: Desulfuromusa sp.; assembly: GCA_021157505.1. Lineage (GTDB taxonomy): Bacteria > Desulfobacterota > Desulfuromonadia > Desulfuromonadales > Geopsychrobacteraceae > Desulfuromusa. Next base: position 2,144 of record JAGGWI010000245.1, read on the forward strand.
TTGATTCAACCTCTATTCCCATTTCCCGGGCAATCATGCTAGCGTTGACCATATTGACATCCTGCTCAGTACAATGATTCAGCAGTGCTGCCAGACCACAGACACTTAAAGGGGCACAGTCAAAACGGGCCAGCTTGCCGTTATAGGTGAAGGTGATTTTGTTCGGATTGGGGGGTGCCAACTGTGAAATAAAATTACCCATGATCGAAACCAGCTTCATGAACGGTCTCATGTGTTCCATCAGATCCGGATCAAAACGGGGAATATTCAACGCATTCGCCAGCGGAAGACCATCGACATAGTTGACAATCTCATTACTGACATCAACGGCTACATTCTTCTGTGCTTCAAACGTATTGGCTCCCAAATGGGGGGTGACCAACATATTCGGTTGAGCAATCAATTTTTTCAGAACATCACTTTTCGGTGGCTCCTCACTCCAGACATCAAATGCCGCACCGGAACATTTACCACTCTCCAGAGCATCAAGCATCGCTGTTTCGTTGATAATGCCACCACGGGCACAGTTGATCATAATAACCCCATCCTGCATCCCCTTAAAATGTTCAGTAGAAATCAGATCACGAGTTTCTTCGTTTAGTGGCGTATGGACAGTGATAATATCTGAAAAACGGATAATATCTTCCAAAGGGAGCAGTTTGACACCAAAATCATCTGCCCGTTTTTCGGAAATATAGGGGTCATAGGTAATCACTTCCGCTTCAAAGGCCCGACAACGCCGTGCGACCCGACCACCAACTTTACCCAGACCAATAATGCCTACGGTTTTCCCTTTCAACTCACGACCGGTAAAGGGTGCGCGTTGCCAAGCACCACTTTTGAGACTGCTGTTGGCAATCGGCACGTTCCGGCAGAGAGAAAGTACCAGTGCCATAGTGTGTTCTGCCGCCGAATTGACATTGCCATAGGGGGCATTAACGACAATAATACCCTTACTGCTGGCGGCATTGACATCAACATTATCGATTCCCACTCCGGCACGGGCAATAATTTTCAGCTTATGGGCGTGTTCAAGCAGAGCTTTGTCAACCAGGGTTCCACTGCGGGTAATAATTGCCTCATAATCGCCAATGGTTGCATGGAGCTCTGGAACGGACAGACCGAGTTTTATATCAACCTGAATGCGTGGATCTTCATTGAGAGGCAACAGCCCACTTTGGGAAATTTCATCGGTGATCAAAACTTTCATCTTGAACCTTTCTGGCAAAACGGAGATCTTCTGAGTTTTTATTGGAGCGGTGGGATTTTATGACCCACAGTGGACAGATGTCAATGTTGAATCATCTAGGAATCTGTCGGACATTACAAGAATCTACTGCGAAACCGTCTGATCAGTTCATATTCCCGTATATTTTCGACAAATAGCGGTGCTATTCGCTCTCAAATCTACGAAAATCTGCCCTCGACCAGACGATTTCTCGTTACGATCCGCAAAGTCAGACAGACTCCTAGGAATCTGTCGGACTATCCATGAACTGGCTGCAAATCCGTTTGTTTGGCTCATTTTTTAGCTCCTTCTTGCCCCATAGCTATGGCTATGAGCCTGCAAACGAGCTAAAAACTGTTCTCAAACCTCCGAATTTTCGCTTCAGTCCGTATAGTCCGGCAAATTCCTAGGGCTAAGCCTCACATCATCCAGATAGAGGGTTCGGGGCTGATCCAATTTACCCACAAATATCCCCATACCAGCGACACGGGTTAAATCGAGCAGGCGCTTTTTGGGAGCATGAGCTACTTTATCCAGAGAAACCTGAAGCAGATTCCAGCCCGGCTTGAGCTTAAAACTGGCATTATAACGATCCCCATAAGCATTTTTGTGTTTGCGGTGATCCTGATCATGGATTCTAAAATGGAGTTGCAAGGTCTGCTGATCGGGATTGAACACCTGCAGACCGACAGCACGATAGCCGCTCCAATCGGAGGGGAAATCTTTAAGGCCGATTCCCGAATACCTCTGTGTCGTTAATTTAATCTGCAGGGAAGAATGTCCTGAAAAATAAATATCGTGATGAACCTTACGTTTTGCACTTCCACTCCAGCGACTCGATTCTAAAGAAGTCTCAAATCCCGAGAGGAGCGGAAATTGTTGCCGGGCAACGATATCATCAACAATAACTTTGCCGACCGGGAGCAGGCTCCACAAAGCCATAAGCACAACGGGTAGTTGCAAAAGCTTTAATTGCCAGGCAGAAATAGCTTTTCGCGATTCCGCAAAAAAAATCACCCCCAGCAACCCGCCAACAAGATCATTTCCCAGATCCTGCCAGGTTGCTTCACGACCGATTTCACCCTGAATCAACTCAACCAGGCCACCAATGATAAATGTGAGAATTGCAACTTCAAACAGCTGCCGTATAAAAGGCTGGTCGGATCGCCAATCAACATAGAGACAGGCCCAAAGAGCAAAACAAAACAGGTGTCCTACACCCCAGATATAACGAAAACTACGCAGCGAATCAGAATCGGGGCCGCCAACAAATAAAAGTGCAGCAGCAACCAGAGCCAGAAACCAGAGAATATATATTTGTTTACCGTGGAATCGCCTCATGCAGCTCCATCTGTAAAGAAATCCGACAC
>JAGGWI010000272.1 GCA_021157505.1 Desulfuromusa sp.
GTTCATGGAGTGTCCGACAGACTCCTAGCGTAATATTTGACCATTGTATTTTTTACCCGAGCAGTAAACCTGAGATAACAATGCTATCCGCCTATGGGAGCTTAATATGAGCAAGACCTTCTATGTGACCACACCTATTTATTATGTCAATGATGTCCCCCACATCGGCCATGCCTATACAACCCTGGCCTGTGATGTCATTGCCCGCTACAAGCGGGCCAGAGGCTATGATGTTGCCTTTTTAACCGGAACTGATGAACATGGTCAAAAAGTGGAAATGGCTGCTAAAGCGAATGGGGAAACCCCTCTGGAACTGGCTGACCGTGTGGTTAAACGCTTTCAAGCTCTCTGGGATAAATTGAATATTTCCAACACTGATTTTATTCGCACCACCCAGGAGCGGCATAAACATACGGTTCAGGAACAGTTCAAGGCGATTGAAGCCAAGGGGGATATCTACCTTGGGGAGTACGAAGACTGGTATTGCACCCCCTGTGAAACTTTTTGGACCGAGACACAACTGCTTGATGGAAATTGCCCCGATTGTGGCCGGCAGACAACCAAATTAAAAGAGGAATCCTATTTTTTCCGCATGAGCAAATATCAGGATCAGCTGCTCAAACACATAGAGGACAATCCGGATTTTATTCAACCCAAGTCCCGTCGCAACGAAATACTCAGTTTTATCCGTGAGGGATTGCGTGATCTGTCCATTTCACGAACTTCATTTTCCTGGGGAATCCCTGCTCCTGGCAATGAAAAACATGTCATTTATGTCTGGTTTGACGCCCTGACCAACTATATTTCAGCCCTCGATTATCCCGAAGATAAAGATGGAAAGTTTGCGACTTATTGGCCAGCAGTTCATGTGATCGGTAAAGATATTTTACGTTTTCATGCCGTCTATTGGCCAACGTTTCTGATGGCGGCAGGATTGCCACTACCGGAGAAGGTTTTTGCTCATGGCTGGTGGACCGTCGAGGGACAAAAAATGAGCAAAAGTTTGCGTAACGTCGTTGAACCAAACATGTTGCTTGATACCTATGGTGTTGATGCTATTCGCTATTTTTTACTCCGTGAAGTTCCCTTTGGTCTCGATGGCGATTTTTCTCATAACGCCCTGATCCACCGGATAAATTCTGACCTGGCCAATGATCTCGGCAACCTGGTCAGTCGCTCCACCGCCATGGTCAATAAATATTTTGATGGGAAACTTCCTGCTCCAAGCAGCATAAACGACCTGGACCAGACTTTCATCGACCTGTTTGCAGACACCATCGTAAAAGTTGATACCCATCTGAATAACATGGCGTTCAATAAAACCCTGATGGCGATCTGGGAGCTCATTTCAGCGGCTAATAAATATATAGATGAAACTGCGCCATGGTCACTGGCAAAGGAGGCAAAACAGCGCGAACGGCTGGCAACGGTCATGTATAATCTGCTCGAATCGATCCGTATTATTGCCCTGCTGATTGCCCCATTTATGCCGGCTACCGGAAAAAAGATTCTCCAGATTCTCGGCTGTGATCACAGCAATCTTACTCTTGATGGTCAAGATCAATGGGGTGGACTTGTCTCTGGAACCAGCATAGAGAAGGCGGCTCCGCTTTTCCCTCGTATAGAGAAAACATAAGGATTTTGGGGTTAATTTTGAGCCACCATTTCCTGTGTGACGCAGCCGGAAAGAAACGAAACTTTGCAGGAATTCGAAGAAAAATGTTTGAGCCAAAGGCGAGTTTTTTTCTTCGCTGAAAAGTGTAGTGAAATGGAGGGAATCAGCCATCGCCGGAGGCTATGGCTGGCCAGGAGTTCGGGCACCTTTTTCTGCTTACTCTTTTGTGGTGTACAAAAGAGTAAGGCGAAGGGCGGGGGCGCAACCCCGCAACCTTTTGATTTATTAAACCGTATTCCGGGGACACGTAACAAGTACAGGTCCCCGGAATACTTTCCTCTCAGGAATTGACAACATTGATAAACGACCATCTTCCCCTGCTGGTTGACAGCCACGCCCACCTCGACGGCAAACAATTTTCAAGTGATCTGGATGAAACCATTGAACGGGCAACTGCTAATGGGATCAGTCATATTCTGACTATTGGCTGTGATCTGGAAAGTTCTGAAAACAGTATTCTTGTAGCAGAAAAATATGAAAATATCTTTGCTGCTGTCGGTGTCCACCCCCACGATGCAACTGAGATAAATGAGGATACCCTGGAAAAATTGCGCTCTATGCTGACCCACCCGAAAGTTGTTGCGCTGGGTGAAATCGGCCTCGACTACTATCGTGATCGATCCCCCCGGGAGATTCAACGCAGCGCATTTCGGCAACAGATCCGTTTGGCCAAAGAGAGTGACAAACCTATCATTGTCCATGATCGTGATGCCCACGATGAGGTCATACAGATTTTAAAAGAAGAGAACGCTGCTCAAACTGGTGGGGTATTACACTGCTTCAGCGGTGATTTAAAGATGGCGAAACAATGCCTTGATCTCGGGTTTTACCTCTCATTTACTGGCACCATCACCTATCCAAAAAATGACACCATCCGGGAGATTATCAAAGAGATTCCCATCGACCGGATGTTGATTGAAACCGATTGTCCTTATCTGTCACCCCAAAAATTTCGCGGGAAACGGAATGAACCAGCCTATGTCCGGTATACTGCAGAAAAGTTGGCAGAGATCAAAGGGCTGTCGATTGAGGATGTCGCCAGGGTTACCAGTCGCAACTGTCATGAACTGTTCGGCTTCGGCACGGTTGACCAAAGCAGCAAAGTTGCCTACCAGATCCGCGATTCCCTCTACTTGAATATTACCAATCGCTGCACCAATAGTTGTATTTTCTGTGCAAAATTCAGTGATTTTATTGTCAAAGGGCATGAATTGCACCTCGATCATGAACCTTCCGTAGCAGAAGTCAAACAGGTGATTGGCGATCCGACCCGTTACGCAGAAGTTGTTTTTTGTGGATATGGCGAACCCCTGCTACGGCTCGATCTGATCAAGGAAGTTTCCCGCTGGTTAAAAGATCAGGGAGTGACGGTCAGAGTCAACACCGACGGGCAGGCTAACCTGGTTCATGGTCGCAATATTCTTCCGGAATTAAACGGATTGATTGATGCCATTTCAATCTCGCTGAACGCTCCAGATGCTGACAATTATCACCATCTCTGTCGCTCCACGTTTGGCGCACAACAGAGTTATCAAGCAGTCAAAGATTTTATACAACAGGCCCGTCAGCATGTTCCTGAGGTACTCGCCACTGCAGTCACTTATCCGGGAGTTGATATTGCTGCCTGTGAGCAGGTCGCGAAGGAGCTTGGAGTAAAATTCCGTGCTCGTGAATACAATGAGGTGGGGTGAGCTATCCAGAAACGATTACGGGCTGGCTTATTTTCCAAACAATTTATTCAATGTATTATCAAGCAGCTGCTTGATCGGTTCAATATCTCCATCAGTCTCAGAAGCTAACTTTTCCAACAGCTTCTGACTCAACTTCTCCGCTCCTTGCTTCACAACTTGCTCCTGCAACGCCGCTGAATCATAACTGACTTCTGGACGTTCCAATGTTCCCCGAATCGTTAACGGCAGAATCCCCCAACCAACACTGTCTGACACGGTCACTTTAAGCACCTTACTGATTCCCAGCTTGTCCAGAACTTCGGGGGAAAAACGGGCATCAAGGTGAAGATTGAGACGGCCGTCGATATCGATTGTTCCGCTAGAGCTCAACTCTGTTTTCGAACTGTTCAGTTGACTTTTGATTTGAGCCAAGCCATCACGCAAATCATATTGACCAGTCAATGATTGAAAACTGATCACCTTAAGCTTCGGGTTAAGTAAGAGCCCCGCCAATTGTTCAAGAGCCGGGAAACCTTTAATAGTACCCTGCTGAAGATTAACAGACCCTTTAAGTTGCAGCGCCGGTAACCAGTTATCCACAAGAGTACCGCTGCCGGAAAAATTATTCTGCCATAGCAACTGACCGGAAGCACTCTGTTTAGTAGCAGGAAACAACCCCGAAATCAAAGTCATAACATTCGGTTGACGCAACGACATCTCTCCTTGATAAGAGAGCCCTTTAACCCCAAGATTGACAAGAGCAGATCCCTCTAACTCTCCGCCACCAATTTGACTGGTAAAATTAGTAATCGACAGATAATTATTTTTCAGGCTCAAATTTGCAGTGATTTTATCAACATTAAGCTGCTGATAAATCAGGCGCTTAATTGCAAGAGTTCCCAGCATATCGACGGGAATATCAAAAGGACCGATATCGTCAGCCAGAGTTTTCCGCTCCGTTTCCGGTGGAACAGCGATCCCCTTATTACCTGTACTGCTGCCCACCGATTCGGGTTCAGATCTGCTTTCAGATTCGGGTTCGGAAAGAATCTTATTGAGATCCAGAGTATTGGCAGAGAGGGCAAATTCACCGCGAAAGATATTGTCAGCCCCCCTCTCTACATTAGCCTCGAGTTCAGCCTGTTGATCTCCATATTGCAGCAGCATTTTTTTTAACTGCAAAACCCTGTCGGCATAAGTAATATCGCCACTGATCCCGGCACGCAGATTTTCAGAGTTTGCCCGCACATCAGTCAAACTCAGTTGTACCAATTTAAGCAGATCTATGCCGCTACTCACTTTCCCTGAAAAATCGAGCCGGCCATCAACCATCCCGGCAAAACTGTATTTCTGATATTTTCGGGACAACTCAACAGGAAGATTCTGCATCACTTCACGCAAGTCCAGCTTCTTTAAGAATAATCTGGACACCAGATAGGGGTCAGGCGTAGACAGGTCAACTTCCCCTTCTGCTCCAAGATTGATTCCATTAAAATTAAACAGCAAGGTTGACACTGCCAACAGTTGCTTATCGACATTATAGTTCAGAGCATAATCAATACCCAGCCTGGCTTTTTTCAGACCAGTATCCGGAAACGTATCCAACACCAGATCAACATCAGCAAATATAATTTTTCCACTTGAGGAAATCAGATCGGGTTGGATATCAACCTCCAGGTTGAGTGTCAACTGCGCTGAACCCAGCTTTCCAGGAAAAATATCTCGATAATAAGGTGCAAACTGAACCACCGCCAATGGCGCCAGGTGAATTTTCAGATCACCCGTTCGGTGAGAAAAATTGTAATTTCCGGAAATATCGATATTGGATCCGTTGACAACGGCTGAAAGGTCAACAGGAAAAGATTGATCGAGGGTTATCTGTCTGGCTTTAAAATTAAGATTATTCAAGCTGTAGCGAAAAGGGGTTCGAGCATTCTTAAATTTATCTACGTACTGCAACTCACCAGCTTTAATATTAACTTCTTTTACCAAAAGATTAAAAGTGGCGGGTAACGCAGTAGACCGATCATGCTGACCAGAAACGGCAGAACCATTACCACCTGTCGTTGGCTCATGCAACAGGTCACAAAAATTAAAGTGGCCATCCGGCCTGCGAATAAAATTTATTTTAGGCTGATCCAGAAGGATCTGATCAACGATCACCTTACCGGTAAAAAGAGGCCAAAATTGATAATGCAACGCTACCGTATGGACAGAAAAAAACTCCCCTTCACCATTTTTTTGCATCACTTGCAGATCGGCAATAGAAATACCAGAGAAGAGACCGATCTTTATTTCCCCAAAATCAACACTGCGTTGTAAGGACTTTTCGGCCAGGGGAAGAAGCGTTTCCCGAACTTTTCCCGGGGTAATTTGTGTCTTAATCAGGGCAGTCAACGCAAGAGCAATAAACACCAGTGTGCTGATAATAAAAATACTGATTTTTACTGCTGTTGACATAACAACCCTGAACTAAATGAATATCAAAGTATTGATAAAACGCCCGTACCCAGTATAGCAATAAAATCTATAATAATAGAAACTTATCCGTCGTTACTTTATTTTTTTATGGTGGTGTCCTTCGATGGAAACAACCCAGTGTCAGAAATAAGGTTAAAAGTGTTAAATACGACACCATCATTTTTTACACCCTATTGACCCAAACAACTATTCGAAATTATTCACTATTTTTGTTTGTTTTTTACTTAAAATTCTAATATTAGAATAATTTACTTTTCAAGGAACTGTCGTTATTATCTCAATCATTAGTAACAATGAATTTTATCCGGGAGTCACTACGAATGAAAAAAAATAAAAACTCACTTTTACTCGATATAGGCTGGTGTGAGTGGGTCTCATTTCCAGCATTAAAAATCCCGGCAATAGAAGCACAGGTGGTGACGGACTACAGGCAATCAATTTTGAATATTTTTGATTTTTCGACCTTTAAAGAGGGCGAAGATCTGTTGATAAGCTTTGGCGTGCACCCAATTCAGGATAATAGTGATATCGAAGTCTATTCGATCACTCCAGTTAAAACCAGACGATTGGTCTCTTTTGCCGATGGCGAAAGGGAATGGTGTTATGTTATTGAAACAGAGATGAGAATAGGTTCAATGAAAAAGAATATTGATTTAACCTTGGTTAACCGGGAAGAATCAACCTTTCGACTCCATCTGGCTCCACAAACTATTAAAAGTTTAGTCAAGATCAATCCGCAGAAAAGTTATCTCACCGGTGAAATATTAAATGGCTGTGCAGTTTAAGTCTAACTCTGAAAATAGTCCAGCTAGGAGGTTGTCGGACTATACGGACTGAAGCGAAAATTTGGAGGTTTGAGAACAGTTTTTAGCTCGTTTGCAGGCTCATAGCCATAGCTATGGGGCAAGAAGGAGCTAAAAAATGAGCCAAACAAACGGATTTGCAGCCAGTTCATGGAGTGTCCGACAGTCTCCTAGAATTCATACCACCCATCAATCATTGGAAAATAAAGGGCAGTTCTGATAGGAAATTGATCAGATTGTAGTGCCAACAACTGAGTGTAAGTATTCAGCTGTTCTCGATAATGTTCCACTTCCCGGTTTAAAAATTTCACCTCTGACTCGCCATCCCCAGGAACACTGGTTTTATAATCAATAACCCAGCGTGCCCCTTCTGTCACAAAAGTACGATCAATGACTGCGTGGATTAATTTCCCATCGACAACCCCGGTTATTGGCAACTCGCAGTTATGCTCAAGGTGACGGGAAAGAATCCAACGACCTCGACGGCTTGCAAGGGTTTTATCGATAGCGGTAACAACCTTTTGAACTCCCTTTTCTAAATCGGTGCTCGCCACCCCATAACAGCTTAAAAAACCTTTTAACTTATGGTGCAGCCTTTCAGCATCCTCTTTTACCCAAAACTCCGAGCCAAACCGGGCAATGCGTTCAAGTTGGGTATGAACCAGAGTCCCGACATGCCGGTGAAGAGGGTTTTCCCAACCACTGAATACCGCCATCGCGTCACTACGAGAAGATGCGGTAGTGGTTGTTTGAGGAGCCGAAAATGGTATCGAGTTAAGCTCCGGCAATGACCAATCCAATGGCAGTCGTTGCAGCATTGGGGGGACATATTCCCTATCAGCAACTTCATTGTGCTGGCCAGCTGTCAGAAAAACTCCTTCCAGTAGAGGCCAGAGTTTTTCCAAAAGAGATCCCTTTCTGGGCCTCAAGTCACCATCATTATTTTCCTCTGCATGGCCAAGCAAATGGAGGCGCCTGACCGCCCTTGTGGTCGCAACGTATAACAACCGTCCAGTTTCCAGATCCTGTTTTTCGGCCTCTATCTGCGCTATCAATTGATAGATCGGATCTTTTTCCTGGCAGCCTTGAGCTGCAATCGGTGCAATTAATAAACCGTGGTCGGGATGTTCCTGCCAACGTAACAGAGGGGCATCGCTCTTTCCGGTTTTTTTCCCTAACCCCGGAATGATGACCGTATCAAACTCCAATCCCTTGGCTTTATGAATGGTCATAATTTGTAATTTACCATCTGCCTGACTATCTGCCTCAGCAAATAGCTGCGTCAGACCCCGCTCCAACTTTTCAAAACTCTCCAGACTTCCACCCCGATCCAACCTCTCCAGCAGACCAAAAACCAACTGTGCATCAGATTGTCCTGCAACGGGATAACAGGCAGCCCCCCCTAAAGCAAACCAGCAACTTTCAACCAACTGGCGTAATGGCAAGCGGCCAAAACGTTTAAGAGAGGATTGCAAAACTGACCAGACCCGTGATAACCGCCGTTGACCGTCAGCAGACAATTGTTGCCTTAGCAGATCATCCGCCAACAGAGTTGGAATCGTCATGTTTGAAGAGTTCCCGACCAGAGCATGAAGATCGTGAAGGCTCAAACCACACCATGGCGCTCGCAAAACAGCCAGCCAGGAGAGCCGATCCGCACGATGGAGTAACGCATGGGTCAGATGGACGACATCAAGAGCTGCCGGTCTGGTTCCAAGCAGATCAATATCCTGCGCCTGGTAAGGGATCTTATGTTGCCGTAAAAGAGGTAATATTTCGTGTAAATGATTCCGACCCCGCACCAGAATCGCAATGGTCTGGTTTCGATCTTCCGCTTGTGCCTGCTGTATCAGCTCCACAACCTGCAATGCTTCGGCACAATCATTACGGCCGATATAGGGATAAATCTGACAGGCGTCCCCTCCGAGAGCAGGTTTAACAGCCACAGCCTCAGACAACGGTACAGCACCACTCGTTGCTTCAGTTACCGGAGGAAAAATAGTAGCAAAAGCCCGATTGACCCAGCGGACAATTCCCGCTTGTGAACGAAAGTTTGAACAAAGTTGCAACGGTTGTAATTTGAGATCAGAATGACCAAATTGCCCCCTGAAACTATGCAGAAACAGCCCAACCTCTGCCTCGCGAAAGCGATAGATCGACTGCATCGGATCACCAACCAAAAAGAGAGTCCGTCCGTCACCTGCTGTCCACCCGGAGGTCAAAGTTGTCAACAGTTGATATTGTAAGCGAGAGGTGTCTTGAAACTCGTCAACTAAAATATGCTGCAAATCATGATCTATTTTCAAGAGGAGATCACTTGGAGCATCGGCATTTCCCAGAGATTGATTGGCTTTCAAAGCAATTTCAGCAAAATCGGCCTGTCCATGGTTCCTAAACACCAGCCAGAGCTCAGCAACCAGCGCAGGCAATAACGCAATCAAAGCCTCCAATAACTGCCACTGTCCCTCGGAGTACCCCCCTTGGGGTAAAGATCGAACCGCTTTCAGCTGGCGGATAAACGGAGAATCTACTTCAAACTGACCCAGTAGAGCCACCATTCTCTCTTTAGCTGCACGATGCTCTTTTCCGGCCGGAAAACCATTATTCTTGGTCACGGTTTTTCTGACCCCCCCGGAGGTTGTCAGCAAAAAATTGGCGATATGTATCCAGCCAGGCAGATCACTGAACTCGATACCCGGAAGACATTCTGATTTTTCGATATTCAGGGATTGATAGTTATCAAGATGGCGGTAAGAAAAATGGAGGCAATCGAGTAATTCGACCTCCAAATCAACGGGAAAAGATTCTTTCAATCCCTCAAGCTGATCACAACAGAGGCGTTCCAACCCCTGCTGCAAACTCTGTCGCGAGCATTCATCAGCTACCAATAGATGCCGTAACCATTGATCCCGACGCCTCAACATATCAATCAACATTCGCTCTACAAGCGCAACATTATTGTCCAGATGACGAAGCAGCAGTCGCAACTGGGAATCTCCTGCCGAACCATGTTCAAGTCTTGACAGCAATTCTTCCGCTGCCAACCGATAGAGAGCATCCGCGTCCTCACTCATCTCCGGCAAACTTCCAAAACGTGAAACCCAGGGCATTTTCCGCACCAGACTTGCATTGAAGCTATCAATGGTCTGAATTAGCAATTGAGCTGGATTACGTAGTAATTCAACCCCATGCCGATGTAGAGCCTTAACTGCCAACCTCCAGGTTTTTTCCCCATGGGGCTCAACCGGACAGGCTGAATCCCGGGCACTTTCCAGAGCGAGTAGCAGCCGCTGGCGCATTTCAGCGGCAGCTTTATTGGTAAACGTGATGGCAAGAATCTGCTGCGGGTGTTCAACTTCAGCCAGCAGAGCCAACATTCGTTGAATCAACAACTCAGTTTTTCCTGAACCTGCCGGAGCCTGAACAATACAGGATCGAGTGACATCAATAGCGGCTGCGCGCTGTTCCAGATCAGCAATCATGATTCACTTCCTGAGACAGTTGAACATTCCTGAATCCGACAGATTCCAGATAAATCACAGTATTGGCAGCTTTTTTTAAGATCATAGGGATCAACAGCTGCTTCACCGGCAACGAAATCTTCCGCCAGTTGCTCAAGTTGTTGCCGCCAGAAAACCAATAAGTCAGCCCAATCTGTGATTCCGAGCTGTAAACTCTGAGGATAAGCAGCGAGTTCACGTACCTTACCAAGCAAACCTTTCTCTTTAACAACACCAAGAAATTTGCATTCCCCCCGCCTCAATTTTGCAAAAACAACTCCGTCTGCCTTGATATCCTCATCAGCCACTGCGTAAATAGGCAATTGCGGTTCAATCAATGGTTTACTGAGAAAATCTTCAGCATGGAGATCAACTCCGGTTTTATAATCGATCACAATGCGACTGCCATTCTCCAATTGATCGATCCGATCAACCTTTAAGCGAATCTGCAACGGTCCGAGCTGTTCCACATGCTGTTGTTCTGTCTCCAGCACCTGAAAAAAATCACGCTCCATTTCAACATTCACTAACCATTCTTGCACCAGAGTAACCAATCGCTCAGCTTCAAGTTGCAATAGTTGTTCTGACGGTGCAGATTTATGTTCAAAATACCGGGCAAACGCCACCTCCACCTGTGCTTGCACCAGTTCAACACGTTGCTGTTGATTCAATGTCAGTAAATTTGTCTGATTCTGTAACTGCTTCCACAGCAACTCAAGAGTCAGATGAACCAGGTCCCCACGAGCCATGGGAGCAATTCCAGGAACCGACTCAGCAAATCTCTGGGCCTGTAACCGATGATGAAAGAAGGCCCGAAACGGACAATGTGCCTGGTCTTTGAGAAGATTTGTGCCACCTTCGACCAGCGTTTGATTCAACCTTGGTCCCTGCTGATCAAGCAGCGATTCCATTCGGGGAGGGTTCGAATTCAGTAAAGTAGAAGGGTCCTGTAAATCAGCCAACAATGGAACCATCTTTAGGTCAGGTTTAGGGATGAGAGGGCTCGGTCGCAAGGCACAATCGCCATCGCGCAGCGGATAGCTGAAAATAATATTGTTGCCTGCCGACTCAAGTCGTGAAATCACCTGTTCCGCGAATTGGAGTTCACGGGCAGCACTGGCGTGCGGCATATCGTGATCCAACTGTAACTTTACGGGGATAAAAGGATTAGGTTGCGGGCGGGCGGGGAGAACTGTCTCTCCCAGACCCATCACCCACAGATGTTGAAAATGGAGGCCCGATGATTCTAACAGACCCACAACCTGTAGTGGCCCTGCCGGCCCTTCCAGTTGAAATTCAATCTCCTGACTGATGCGACGCAGCAAATTAAAGGCCCGCTGGCGGCTGATCGGTTTAAAAACAGGATCGAGAGCAACCAATGCAGAGAGGGCTTTTTCTTGCCACATTTTGACTGCCTGGAATTCACTGCTTGCCGTTGATCTCTCTCCCGGCCATCCGAGTGAAAATAATTCATCGGCAAAACGGGCGGCCCAAACTCCGGGGAGGACTTTATCTTTAAGCTGCTGGGCAGTTTGAATCGTTTTAAATAGTTGCGATAAAATGGCAAGGCTGGACTTCTCTTCCGTCAATGTTTTGAGTCGGGAAAGATTGAATTTCTGCTGTCGAAAAGATCTCAATTTTTGGTCAAGAAAAGCCCGGCTGTCAGCTTCTTTAAGGGCACCAGCAAGGTAGGGGGTTCGCAGTAGAAATGAAATTTTTTCGAGGCTTGGTTGACGACCAATCGCCAGACATTCCAGGGCGGCATAAACAACCCCCTGCTCAGCCAGCGAACCGCCCAGAGATAGACTGAAAGCGGCCTCATCATCATCCAATGCAACGGTTGCAGCAGGGGCAATCTGCTGCCGAAAAATCCTCTCAATCTGACGGCGGCGCATTTTTAAATCGGGAACAACAACACCAATAGACTCCGCCCCCTGATCCAACAGATTTCGTGCCCAGCGCGCGGCAGTTTCTATTTCATGTTGACTGTCCCGCGCTGCATAACTCGATATCTGTCGACATTGTTCTGCTTGCAGTGAAACCTCACCACAGCTACCTCCAGCACCATTAATGACTTCCATTAATAATGCTAACCCTGGTGGTAATTGATCAAAACCGACCAGCAAAACCTGTTGCGGCACCTCAAGCTCCCCTTTTTTCAGTGCGGAACAGACTAATCGAGGTAAGTCACTTTGATCCAGCCAATCATGTTGTCGACACTGAACTTTATAGTGCTGTTGCCAACGGGAAAAAACTGCTTGATCCTCGGTGAGGTACTGACCATCAAGAGACAGTCCATATTCATTGAGTAAACGGTGCGCCTGAATCGCTTTCTCTGCAGTTTTTGATAA